>DATKQG010000107.1 GCA_035532835.1 Candidatus Dormiibacterota bacterium | reverse complement strand
TTGTAGGTTCCCGCCGCTTTGAGCGCGTCGAGATCGGTTTGGAGGCGGGTTTCGAATGCCGTATTCACGATGCGATATCACCTTTGAGATCGAGAACGATTTTGGCCGCTTCGCCGCTGCGCATCAGTTCGAATGCACGATCGAACTGTTCGAACGGCAACACGTGCGTGATGATCGGGCGCAGATCGACGCGCCCGCTCTTCACCAGCGCCTGCGTTTGGTACCACGTCTCGAACATCTTGCGACCGTTGATGCCGAGTACCGTCAGGCCCTTGAAGATAATGCGTTCGGCGAGGTTGATGTTAATCGAATCGCTGGGGATGCCGAGCAGCGCCGCGGTGCCGCCGTTGCGCACCATCTGCAAGCCGCTATCGATCGCCGAACCGCTACCGGACATTTCGAGCAGCACGTCGACGCCGTCACCGTTCGTACGACGCTTGATCTCATCGACCAATCCGGGAGTACGGGCATCGAACGTCTCGTCGGCGCCCAACCGCTTGGCGAGTTCGAGCTTTGCCGGGTTCACGTCGATCGCATACACCGACGCGGCGCCCGCTGCGCGCGCAACCGGGATCGCCATCAACCCGATCGATCCGACGCCGGTAATCACGACGCTTTTCGTGCTGACGCCCGCAGCCATCACCGTATGGACCGCATTGCCGAGCGGATCGAAGATCGCGGCAAACTCATCGGGAATCGCCGGATCGAGTTTCCAGACGTTGTACTCGGGCATCGCAATATAATCCGCGAACGCGCCGTCGCGATCGACGCCGATGATCTCGACGCGCTCGCAGATATGCGCCTGCCCCGTGCGACAAAGCACGCAGGTGAGATCCGCGATGTGGCCTTCTGCGGAGACCCGCTCGCCGGCTGCAACCGAACGTACCGCGCTTCCGACGGCGGCAACGGTTCCCATAAATTCGTGGCCGATCACCAGCGGCGGCTTAACCCGCGCCTGCGCCCATTTATCCCAGCTGTAGATGTGCTGGTCGGTGCCGCAGACCCCCGCCTTCTCGACGTGAATCAGCACGTCGGTCGGCCCGATTTCGGGGATGGGCACCTCTTCGAGCACGAAGCCGGCTTCGGGGCGGAGTTTTCGCAACGCACGCATGGTTGAAGTCATGTCGGGCCAGACTATTTGGCGTCACCCTTCGCGTCACCTAGACGATAAAAAGCGGAGCCGGGGGCGACCCCGGCTCCGCTTCGTGCGACCTCGATCGAGAGCGACTAGAAGTCGTACTCGGCCTGGAAGCGGTTGTACTTGAAGAGCGGCAGGCCCGCGGTGGTCTGCGTGCGCTCGCCGTAACGGTAGTGCACGAGGAAACCGTGATAGGCGCCCTTGCCGACCTTATTGAGGCGGTAAAGGGCGTCGAAATCGGTCTCGTACGTCGCCTGCGCGTACGCCGGGTTATTGTAGCTGTACCACGCGCGCGTCACGTAGCTCACGAAACGTTTGTCGTTAGACGTGAACGTCACTTGCGCTTTGAACGCGTTGCCCGGGCTGCGGCGGTCCGACATGCCCTGCGTGAGCGAGGTGGTGAAGAGCGGATCGGTGGCATACGAATCGGTGTACGGGCTGGCCAAACCGCCGTAGTAAATGTTGGTCGTGCCGTTGGCGTTCGACGAACAATTGCCCGAGCCACCGGTCGGGAGCAGGTAGTTGAGCGATCCGGTCGCGGCGGTTGCGGTACCGGCAATCGAGTTGCCCTTACAGCTAAAGCCGGCCGGAAGCGTGACGGTATCGGTCTTGACGGGAACCGTGTCGTACCCGAGCGTCACGGCGACGTTCGGCGTAACGTTGAGACCGCCCTGAAGGCCGAACACGCTGGCATCGATCTTGCCGAGCACGGCCGAGCCGGTGTCCTTCTCGCTGCCGAGTTGCAGCGCTACGAACGGGTTGAGTTTCGAACCCGAGATCGGGTAACGCGCATCGAGCCACAGAAGGTTCGCGATGTTCTGGAAGCCGTAGTAATACGCATTGGCGGTGACGCCTTTGAAGCCCGTGTATCCGACTTTGCCGTAGAAGAATCCATCGGTCGCGATGGTTTGGCCCCCGGGAACGAGCGTGTTGCTCGGGACGCCGGGCGAGCCCGCCGGGAAGCTCGTGAGCAGCGTCGATTTATCGAACGCCGAACTCGTGCGGTTCTCCCAGCGAATGTAATCGGAGGCCTCAACCGTGAACTGCTTGTCGATCGCGTAGCTCACGTCGGCGCCCTGGAAGGCGGCCGGTTTGATGCGCGAATCGGAAGCGTTCGCCCAAGGCGTATTGATGACTTGGTTACCGACCTTGGCGTAGAAGCCGTCGGCTTTGTACTGCAGGTACGCTTCGTAGAGCGTGCTCAGTTGGAAGCCCGGAATCGTGTCGTCGGGATTCGTCGCCGGCTGCTTGTTCGAAACGCAGGGCAGGCCCTTTGCGTGATCGGCGGCAGACGAGCATGCGCCGAGCGGATTTGCATACAGGTACGATGCGCCCGCCGTGAACGGCGAGTTCGCGAACTTGTATTCGCCGTGCAAGCTGATGCCGAGATTGAACGACTGCTGGTTGGCTTGGCCGGTAGCGCCGCCTTGGGCGGAGCTGCTGGCGTTCTGCCGCGTGAAGTCGTAGGCGCGGACGTAACCGCTGTACGAGAACGGATTTGGAGTGGCCTTCGGCGCAGGGGTTTCCTGCGCGACGACGGTCGTTGCCGGTGTTGCCGATGTTGCCGCCAGCGCGAACGTCGTGCCCGCCAAAGCCATCGCGAACACGGTCACTGCGACGCGCGCGAGTTTGGTTAACACGTAAAAAATGCTCCTAAGTTGTGGGACAGGAGTAACGCCCATAGTGTAACGACACGCGATTAAGCGCGGCTTAACGAATCTTTAAGTCTCTCAACGTACCGGCGATAGCGCCTATAGTCGCACTCGCAGGTGCGTAGAGGACTTAGCCGTAGCGGCCCGTGATGTAATCTTCGGTGCGCTTGTCTTTGGGCTTGGTGAAGATCGCCGACGTGCTCCCGGTCTCGATCAATTCGCCCATCAGAAAGAACGACGTGAAGTCGCTGATGCGCGCGGCTTGCTGCATCGAGTGGGTGACGATCACCACCGTGTACTCTTTTTTGAGCTGGTCGATGAGATCTTCGATCTTGCTCGTCGCGATCGGGTCGAGCGCCGACGCGGGCTCGTCCATCAGAATCACTTCGGGATCCACCGCGAGGCAGCGGGCGATGCACAGCCGCTGCTGCTGGCCGCCGGAGAGCTCCAGCGCGGATTTATCGAGGCGATCTTTGACTTCGTCCCACAGCGCCGCATGGCGCAAGCTGCGCTCGGCGATCTCCATGAGCGCCTTGCGATTGCTTAGGCCGTGAATGCGCGGCCCATACACCACATTCTCGAAGACGGTCTTCGGGAACGGATTGGGGCGTTGAAACACCATGCCGATGCGGTGGCGTATCGTCACCGGGTCGACGCCGGGCGCATAGATATCGTCGCCGTCAAGGTAGACATGCCCCTGCACCCGAGCGTTGGGTGTGAGGTCGTGCATGCGATTGAGCGCTCGAACGAAGGTTGACTTACCGCAACCCGACGGACCGATCAACGCCATGACGCAATTTTCAGGAACGCTTAATTGAGCGTTCTTGATCGCTTGAAAGTTACCATAAAAAACATTGAGATCCGTAACCTGCAGTTTGGTCGATGTCGCAACGCTGGCGTCCGTGTTGGTGGCGATCATGAACTACAGTGTACTCTCCGAGTGGCGCTTCGAGCCAGCGACAAAAACCTTCGCGAGGCGCTTCCATCCTACGGGCGAAGGTGTAAGAACGTATTAACTGATTCTTAAGCTTTATTAAGGCCAAGGCCGCTCGGCGAAGGCTCCGTCGAGAACGCCTCCGCATACCATTCGCGGGCATCTTGGAGGGTCTTGCCGCGGCAGTACACATCGAGAAACGCCAGGATCTCGTGCCGCATCGCGCTCTCGTCCGAATCCAGCGCATCGATCGATCGCCACATGCACCTAGCCTGGCATACTCAGATTAGCGCGCGATTATGGAAAGATTATGGTTCGCGGCCTCCCACTCGCATGATCGGGATGCGAATCATAAAGGATGTACCGCTCCCGAGCATCGATTCGGCCGAGATCGTTCCGCCGTGGGCGTCGATGATGCCCTTGACGATCGCCAGGCCCAAGCCCGCGCCGCCGCTCATGCGCGTTCGCGAACGATCCACCACGTAAAAGCGCTCGAAGATTCGGGGTAGGTCGCGGTACGGAATCCCGACACCGGTATCCCGCACGCGCAAAACCGCATCCCCGCCCTGCGCATCGACCTCGACGATCACGGCCCCGCCGGTCGGCGTATGTCGCAGCGCGTTATCGATCAAGTTGACGAAGACTTGCGATAGACGGTCGGGATCGGCTTCCACCCGCACCGGCCGCATCGATCGCAGCTCCAAGTTCACGCCCTTGTTCGATGCCTGCGGCTCGAACGAAGCGACGATCGGCTGCGCCACAGCATCCAGATCGACGTCGCGCAGATTGAGATGCAACTGCCCCGATTCGGCCCGCGCTTGGTCGAGCAATTGTTGCACGAGCTCGGCTAAACGATCGACCTGCCCGAGCGCTTGCGGGAGAAAGAGATCTGCAGCCTCATCGTCGGGTGAGGCGATAACGGTCTCGAGCATCAGTTTAATAGACGAAAGCGGCGTGCGCAGCTCGTGCGAGACGTTGGAGAGAAACTCTTTGCGCGCTCGGTCGAGGCGCGCGAGATCGGTCTGGTCGTCGACGAAAACGACGACGCGACGCGTCTGGTCTTCGCCTTCCGCGGCGAGCGGATAGACCGACACGCGGTACGTTCGCCGGCCGCCCGAGCCGGCCAGCATCAGCGGCGCGATCGAGGCTTCGCCGCGGAGCGCTTCGTCGATTCGGCGCTCGAGTTCCACGTTGGGAATCGAGGCGATCACGTGCGATCCCACCGCTCGGTCCAGATCGAAGCCGAAGATCGTCGCGGCGGCGGCATTGGCGAACGTGACCCGCGCGTTTTCGTCAACGAAAACCACGCCCAGCGGAAGCGCCCGTACGAGTCGCACGAACGCGCCCTCGAAATCGCTGCCCCGCGCGGCCGTCGATTGTTGTTCCGGCGCCGCCGTGCGGGATAAGGCTCGCATCATCCGGGCTCGCGCGAAAACGATGCCGGCGCTTGCTCCAATCGCCGCACCGGCCGCAACCAGGACCAGGGCCCAAACGGCAGGCAACAACAAGGCGATTACGATTTGAACATATATCCGCGACTGCGCACCGTGAGGATGTGCCGCGGATTACGCGAGTCTTCCTCGATTTTTTCGCGCAGCCATCGCACGTGCACGCTGACCGTTTGCTGCTCGCCTTCGAAATCGTAACCCCACACTTTATCGAGCAGCGTCTGGCGGGTTACGACGCGACCGTTGTTCTCCATCAGCACGCGCAGGAGCGCGAACTCCTTGGGCGCCAGGGAGACGTCCTTGCCGCGCACCGAGAGTTGCTGACGCGACGGGTCGAGCACGATACCGCCGAGCGAGAGCGCGTCTTCGTGCCCAGAAGCGATCGGCGACTGCCGGCGCAGCCGCGCCTTGACGCGCGCTAAAAATTCGTGCAAGGCAAACGGTTTGGTCACGTAATCGTCGGCGCCGAGCTCGAGCGCCAGCACTTTGTCGATTTCTTGATCCTTGGCCGTTAGCATGATGATCGGCACCGCGCTGAATTTGCGAATTTCCTTACACGCTTCGATTCCGTCCAAAATGGGAAGCATGATATCCAGCACGATGAGATCTGGCTGCTCGCGTTGCGCCATGGCGATCGCGCTACGGCCGTCGCTGGCCGTTACAACCGCATAACCGCTGCGTTCTAAGTTGAAACGCAGCGTTTGTAAAATCGCCGATTCGTCGTCGACGACCAAGATTTTTTTGTTGAAGTCCGGGCTCTTTACAAAAGTGCCGCGCGACTGTTTTGTTTCAAGGGGTCCGTTCATATGATTTGGCGATCGCGCTGTAGTCGAGCGCGCCGTCCCCTTCTGCCGAGCGAGCGGTGTAGAGCTGATAGGCCAGCGCCGATGCCGGCATAGGGTGAGCCATGCTGCGAGCGGCATCGAGCGCAGCCGCAACGTCTTTACGCAGGAGATCGAGTGCAAACCCGCCTTCAAACGTTCCCGCTAGCCACGTCTTCGGCAACCATTGCTCCAGAATGTAGTTCGAACCCGTCGAGGTAGCGATAACCTTTCGAGCAGCGTCGAGGTCGGCGCCGGCACGCTTGGCAAACGTCAACGCCTCGGCGTTAGCGATCATCACGTTCGCGACGATCACCTGATTGACGAGCTTGACCGTCTCGCCCATGCCGACCGGCCCGAGGTGGTAGGGCGTGCCCATGGCGCGCAGCAGCGGCTCGACCCGCGCGAAATCCTGTGGTGACGCGCCGACCATGATCGTGAGTGTCCCGCTCGCCGCGCGCATCGGTCCCCCGCTCACCGGCGCGTCGACGAACGCCACGTCTAATGCGGCCAATCGGCTCGCGAAGCTTTTGGACGCGACCGGCGAGAGGGTGGACATATCGATGACGATCGACCCAGGCCGTAGCCCCGCCGCCACCCCCGAGGGGCCGAAGAGCGATTCTTCGACCTGCGGGGAATCCGGAAGGCAAAAAATCACGACGTCGCTCTGGGCCGCCAAGGCCGCGCCGTCGCCGGCTTCCGTAACGCCGTCCTCGAGCAACCGCTCGAGCGGCTCGCGGCGGCGGTGGACGATGGCCGCTACCGGAATATTCGCTCGGCGCAGCGATCGAGCCATCGGCTCGCCCATAGCGCCCAATCCGACAAAACCTACTCGTTGTGGTTCGCTCACGAACGCCCATTTCCGGAGGCGACGCCGCGCTCCTGGCCGAAGCCGCCGTGCATGAGCACTGCAACCACGACGAGCCCGCGCCCGACCTTCGAACAGATGAATCTCTCGGTCGGAAAGCGCGCACGGCTTCACCGCCTGATGTACGAACACGGTCCGGCCAACGGCACCCTGATGATCCTCCCCATCGACCAGGGCCTCGAGCACGGGCCGATCGATTTCTTCGATAATCCGGACTCGCTCGACACCGACTGGATCTACCGCCTCGCCGTGGCCGGAAACTTCTCCGGCGTTGCGCTGCACATCGGCCTGGCTGAGAAGTATCACAAGGCCTACGCGGGCCGCGTGCCGCTCGTTCTCAAGGTCAACGGCAAGACGAATTTTCCGTCGGACGAGGACGCCTTCAGCCCGATGACTTCGTCCGTTGAGGACGCCGTGCGCTTGGGGGCGGATGCGGTGGGCTACACGCTCTACGTCGGCAGCCCCGCGCAAGACGTCGATATCGCGCAGTGCAACGAGGTGCGCCGCGAATGCGAACGCTACGGCATGCCGCTGATCATCTGGTCGTATCCGCGCGGAGCCGCGGTGAAGGCGAAGGGCGGCCAAGATTCACTCTACGCGATCGACTACGCGGCACGCGTCGCATGCGAAGTCGGATGCGATATCGTCAAGCTCAACGAGCCGAAATGGGATGCGGCCTCCGCGGCGGCGCTGCCCAAGCCGTACAACACGTTAGAGTTTACCGACGTCGAAGGTTTACGGCGAGTCGTGCGCTCCGCGGGACGTACGCTGGTGCTGGTTTCGGGTGGGAGCAAAATGGGCGACGATGCCACGCTTCACAAGGCGCAGATCGCCATGGAAGCCGGTTGCGTCGGGCTGATCTTCGGGCGCAACATGTGGCAGCGCAAGTGGGAGAACGCTCTCTCGATGTCCGCCGGCATGCACCGGCTCATGAAAGGCTATGGACAGGAACAGTAAGTGACGATCGAAGAGCGCGTCAACGCGGCGATCGATAAGGTGCGTCCCGGCATCGCCGCCGACGGTGGCGAAGTCTGGCTCATCAAGGTTGACGACGGGGTCGCGTGGGTGCAGATGCTCGGCGCCTGCGGCGGTTGCCCGGCATCGAATATGACCCTCAAGGGCGCGATCGAGGCGATCGTGGTCGCCGAGGTTCCCGAAATACGCGAGGTCATGCAGGTGTGATGCCGCGCGCCGTAGCGCTGCGCATCGCCGGCATCGCCGCGTTGGCCCTCGCGCTATGGATCGGCGTCGGCATGTTCGATGCGCAGAGGGCCTGCGCGCACGACCCGCGTTTTGCGTGCTCGCCGCGCGATGCAGCGCATCCGGTGCGCATCGGCGACCCCCAAAAATCGTGGGCCTTCTACGGGCGCCTCGCGCCTATGCAACGGGACACGTATGCGTTCGACGCGCGACGGCCGCTACGGGTGCCGTGGAATCTCTTGATCGAGCGCCGCGATGCCGGGAAGGCCGGCCGTCCAACCGCCCAAATCTTCAGTGCGAACGGTACGAAAGTGGCGGAGCGCACGATATCCGCCGGCGCGGCTCCGTTTTACGAGCCGTTCTCCGGCATCCATTACCTCTCGTCCGCCGACACGCCCATCGCGTTGCCGCCCGGGGCATACCGGATCGTCGTCTCCATGAGCGGCGAACCGCCGGGCGACGGAGCGCAACGCTACGTCTTGGCGATCGGCGAAGACGAGCGTTTCACCCTCGGTGAGATTCCGTACGTGCTTGGAGCCGTCTTACGCGTTCGGACGCGCGGCTACTGAGCGGAGTTAATGCCCCGCGCAGTTGGTGCAATACCAACTCACCGCGCCGCCGTGGGCCTGTGCCAACATGTGTTCGCGGACGCCGCGGCGCCCGCAGTTCGCACACGCGAAGCTCTGCCCGATCGGCGTGCCCGTGACGGTCTCCTTACGTTTGGCGACGTAGGTCACCGCGTAGATAAGAATGCCGAGGACGAGCGGCGCGAAGGCAAAGAAGTGACCGATGAAACTGGTTGAGAGTGCCATATCGAGCCACGGTATTCGCAGAATCGGGCGGCGAGCCCTCGGACTCGGGCGGATTACTGCTCCTCCTTAAAGTTGGAGCGCTTCCGCGTAGCCCGTGAGCTCGACATACCCCACTCCGAGCCTCGCGCCGGTCCGCGCATCGGTAACGCGAACGGCGCCCTCCCAGTACGTCGTGCCGCCGGGGTTCGCGAGCTCCTGATCGGCCAGCGTCGGCGTTAGGATCAGCTCCTCGCGCACGCCTTTCACGCGCAGGCGCCAGCCGCTCGGATAGACGGCATGCGTGTGCGGGCTCGTCCACGTTCCGGTCGGCACGATCGTGAACGCCGAAAGCGGCAGGTAACGCACGCTGCCGTTCGGTGCGATCAAGCTCCCGGAAGATTGCGGCGTCGTCCTTCCGTTACGTTGACGTAATCGGTACAGCATGATCTCGCGCCGGTCGGCGAGCTGAATCGAAAACCAATCCCATCCCACCTGGCCGCGCTGGAGTTCGTCCGATCCGTACTCGTGATCCATCCAGGAGAGGCCGTGGACGGCGTACCGCACCCCGTCGCGCACGAGCGTCCCCGTTGTGGCAAGCCGCGTGAACGAGTAGTAGTGCGACGCGCAACCGACGCACGATCCCTTGCGCGAAATGCCGTCGTGCCCGTTGATCGCCGGAGGTTTTTCCGGTACCTGAACCAGATCGAGCGCATCGTTCCCCGAGCGCGCGTGAAGGTGCATCACCGGTCGAACCTGCGCGGTGCCGGTCAGCGTCCACCCATTGCTGCGAACGTCCAGACGCCGCTGCGACGCATACCCCTGCCCGAGCGCGTCGCGCGCGAACGTCTCGTAGTACACGAACTGCTTCTTCGTCTCGTCGGTGATCGCGAAATGCGCCGGGTAGAGCTGCGCGGCTCTCCACGCGCTCCGCCCCTTTGCGACGCGGCTCGGGTGAGGCGCAAGCCCGATGCGAAAGAACGTCAATTCGTATCCGAAGCGGTGGCCGTCCGCCGCGCGCAGATGCCCGGTAAAGTACCACCATTCGGTGCGATAGGCGTCGTGCGCGTAGTGATCCCGCGGGAAAGAGAACGCGTACGGCGCGGTCGCGAGCAGGAAGCCGTCCTTGGTGCGAACGGTCGTCGCGGCCGCCAGCGTTACGAACGCCAGCAGCAACGCCGCGATCTTATTCCGCACGCAACACCTGCGACATCTCAATGCGCGACGCTACGCGGGCCGGGTAGATGGCGGCCACCAGTGCGGCCACAATCACCATGCCCGCAGCCTGGAGATAGAACCACCCAGGAGATTTCCATTCGATGAGCCATCCGAAGCTCTGCCGGTTGATCACGTAAATCAAATCGGCGGCAAGCAATATGCCCAAGCCGATGCCGATCGCCGCGGCCAGCACCCCAACCACCGCCGCTTGCACCAACACCGTCCGGCGTACGCCCGCCCGCGTCAGCCCGATATAGCGCAGCAGCGCGATTTCCTCACGGCGTTCCAAAACCAGCGCGAAAAGCGTGCTCACCACGCCCAGGATCGCGATCGTCAGGCTGATCCCATACAAGGCGTTGGTAATCGCAAACGTACGGTCGAAAATCGCAATCGCGTACGCACGAATTTCGCGGTTGGTATTGATATCGATGCGCAAGGGTTCCAGCTTTCGCACGATCGCGGTACGCAGATCGGCAAGATTGACGCCGGGCTTCGCATAAACGGCGATCGAATCGACCGTGTCGTCGTGGTAGAGCCTCGCGAACGTCGCGCGATCCATCATGAACGTGCCGCCGCTGGTCGAGTAATCGTTGTACACCGCGGCGATCCGAAAGCGCGTGCGCCCGCTGGGAGTATCCAGCGTAAACGCATCTCCCGGAACCAGGCCGAAGCGCGTGCTGAACGGCTCGCTGACGGCCACGACGTTGCGATCGTACATCGAACGCACGAGCGCGCCCACGTCGGGATGCCCTAGGAAGCGCAGCGCGTTGCGAGTGACGAGCGAACGCACGTCGGTCGTCCCGAGTTGCGCAAACGCCCCGCGAAACGGCACGTCGAAACCGCGGAACGTATCGACCGCGGCGACACCCGGCACGCTCGCGACCAGGCGAGGAACCTCAGGCTGGAAGTAGCCTTGGAAGCCGGCGTCCACCGTGCCCGGCGCTTTGATATACAGATCCGCGCCCAGCGTGTCGTGCGTCCAAGCAACGATCGTCGCGCGGAACGAGCCGACCAGGATCGCGATCGCCACCATCATGCCCACGGCAACCGCGAGCGAGGCGATTGCCACCGAGAACCTGCGCGGCGAGCCGCGCAGAAATCCCGCGGCAATCGTCGTGGAAGCGTTCCCGCGAATCGCGCGCACCGCTACGGCCGCCGCCGCAAGCACGATCGGCGTGCACAACGACGCGCCGGCGATCAGCAAGATTCCCGCCGCATACCCGAACAGCGGCACGCCGTCACCGACGGCCGGGAGCCGCGCGAGGCCTGCGGCGAGGACGAGCGCAAAGACGCCGAGCGCCGCGCTCGCGCGCCCGAGCCCCGGAACGCGATGCTCGGCTCCCGCACCGGTGCGCATCGCGCGCGCCGGCGCCGTCGCCGCCGCATCGCGCGCGGGGAGCGCCGCCGAGAGCATCGCAAGGCCGATCCCGACGCTCAGCGCCTTGACCGTCGCAAACGGCGTTACCACCAAGCCATCCGCATGCGAGGCGACGTAGAGCGTCGACACGGTGAGTTGCACGGTCTGTACGGCGAACCGCGCGAGGACGAATCCGAGCGCCAACCCGAGCAGCGCTCCGATCGCGCCGTAGAGCGCACCTTCGGCCACGAACGTCGCAAAGATCTCGCGGCGCCGCGCTCCCAGCGCGCGCAACGTGCCGATCTCGCTCTTACGTTGCACCACCGAAATCGCGACCGCATTGTAGATCAGGTACATACCGACGAGCAGCGCCACATCGGCGAGCGCGGAGAGATTCATCTGAAAACTTGCGAGCATGCGTTTGATCTCGTCCAGCCGCGTATGCGGGGCGAGTACGCGGGAGCCCGGCGGGATCACGCGAGCGATCGCCGCCCGGATCGAATCGAGCCGCGTGGGGTCGGCGACGATATCGATCCGGTCGAGGAGCCCGACTTTTCCAAAGAGCTCCTGGGCGGTCGCGATATCCACGAAAGCCACGCTCGAATCAACACCGACGGTATTAGGCGGAATCACGCCCATCACGTGTAGATGCACGAGCCGCGGTCCGGCGTACGCCGACAGGAGCGCGCCCGCCGGCGCGTGATACCGCAACGCGATCCGATGGCTCACGAAGATGCCGTTGTCGTCGATGAAGCGATGCGGATCGAAGTTCGCTTCGGCCTGCGCCGCGTCGACGCCGTTCGGAAGCGCGGCCCGCGTGATATCGATGCCCATGACGCGAACGATTTCACCCGACTGCGGATCGCCCGGATGGACGCCCAGCCCGATTTCGCCTTCGACGATGGGGTTCGCGCTGCGAACGCCCGGCAGGCGCTGCACGCGCAACAGCGCTCGCTCGTCGAAGCCTCGGCCCGCCCCGAACACCTGGAGATTCACGTGATTCGCGATCACGTCGACGCTCTTCGAAAACGACGCGACGGCGGTATCGTTGGCGATATCGATCGCATAGGATGCGGCGACGCCGAGCGCGACGGCAATCAGCGTTACGATCGCGCGTAACACGTTGGCGCGCGCGTATCCGGTAACCAGCGCGCGAAAGAGTGCGGCGAAGGTCCTCACTCGATCGATTCGATGCGCCCGTCGCGCAGATGGATGCGTCGATCCGCGCGCGCTGCCGCTTCGCTGCTATGCGTAGCCATCAGGATTGCTTGCCCGCCATCCGCAAGCGCACGCAGAATATCGAGCACCAGTATCCCGTTGGTCGAATCGAGATTGCCGGTTGGTTCGTCGGCCAGCAATATGGCGGGATCGTGGACGATCGCTCGCGCGATCGCCGCCCGTTGCAGTTGCCCGCCGGAGACCTGCCCGGGAGCGGCATCGGCCTTCTCTGCGATCCCGACCGATTCGAGGGCCCGCGAAACGCGAGCCTCGACTTCGGCCGCGGGGCGCCGCTGCAGCACCAGAGGTAGAGCGACGTTTTGCGCGATCGTCAGCGTCGGCAAGAGATTGAAGAATTGAAAGACGGTGCCGATGCGATCGCGGCGCACCTGCGTGAGTTCGTCGTCCGTCAGAGCGTTGGTCGAACGCCCGTCGATCGAGACCTCTCCTTCGGTCGGCAGATCGATGCAACCGACCAAATTCAGCAGCGTGCTTTTACCGCACCCGCTCGGGCCCAACAGTGCAACGAGCTCGCCGGGGCGCACCTCGAAGCTCACGTCGTCTAATGCCAGGACGTCGCCGTCGTAGCGTTTTGATGCGGCGATAACGCGAACAGGCTGCACGCTGGGTGCAACCCGTTCTTTCGGCCGATCGGTTGCGCCCGCGGGCGCGATTACTTCTTGAAATACGCCGCGTTGAGCGCGGTAAACGACTCCCACTTCGCGGGAACGTCGGAATCGGCGAAGATCGCCTCAACCGGACACGCCGAAACGCATGCACCGCAATCGATGCAGACTTCCGGATCGATGAACAACTGGTCGTCGGCATCACTGCCATGAATGCAATCGACGGGGCATACGTCCACGCACGATTTGTCCTTGGTACCAATGCAGGGCTCAGTGATGATGTACGCCATGAAAGTCCAGACCTCTTAAAAGATGAGTATCGGAAGGAAGTATACGCAGCAGTCGTGCCAGCTATTGGCAACGACCAGCGTAGACGCCTTCCCATACCCGCGTCTGTGACTAAGGCGGCATCAGCCGCCTACACCGCCGAGCGCCGGCCGCTGATGGCCCGCAGGACAAAGAGCAGGATGATGGCGCCCAAGACCGAGGTGATGAAGCCTGAGAGCGACCAGCCGGCGTACCCGGTGTGGAAGAACGTGGCTGCCAGCCAGCCGCCGATAAACGCTCCGATGATACCGACGACGATATCGCCGAGAATACCGCCCGGGCCCTCGCCCGGCACGATCCACTTGGCCACCGCCCCGACGATCAGCCCGTAGATGAGAAACAGAATCAATCCCATTTGCAAAGGTCCTCCTTGCTCGCTAGGTTCCCCTAAACGCTCGAAAATTAAACCCCCCTTGCAGGGGCACGGGCGGGCGGCGTACGACGTTACACGCGCATATGAGCAAAGCCATTATCGGTCTTACGATCGCCCTGCTGCTCGGCGCGAGCGGGGCGGCCCCGGCAGCCCAGCAACCCCCGACCGAGATCGTCGTGACGGGGACCGGCAGCCTGACGATGCAGCCCAACATTGCGACCGTTTCGGCCGCGATCAGTACGAATTCCGCGAGCTCCGCCGATGCGGCTTCTCAAAACAACGCGATCTACCAGCGCGTTATCGAGTCGCTCTCCAAACTAAAGGTCGCTCGAGACGATATCGCCCTGGAATCCTATCGCATCAACTACAACCCTAAGCCCAAGATCGTTCCGGCGCCGCCCAACGCAGGGATCTACGGCTACACCGTTTGGCGCACGTTTGCGGTAAAGGTGCGGGCCATGAACGATGCCGGATCGGTCGTCGACGCCCTCACGCACGCTGGGGTCACGCAGATTTACAATGTCGCCTTCGGCCTGGCCAACGACGAAGCAGCCCGCGCTAAAGCGCTCACCTTGGCGGTTGGAGATGCCCGCGGGAAGGCTACCGCGCTCGCGGCAGCATCGCACCTCCACCTGATCGGGATTAAGAGTATCTCCACCGAGCAGGGTGCCTTTGCGCCGATCGCCATGAAGACCATGGCAGCCGTCTCCCTCGTCGCGACGCAATTCGATCCATCCAGCGTCAATGTGTCGGTCTCGGTCTCGATCGTCTACCTTGCGGCGCCGTAGCGAAACTACCACCCCTCGTCCGGGGTAAACCAGAGCATGACCACCATGTGCGAGGCCTGCCTGAACCGTCCGGCTACCCAGTCCAACGGTACCCAATCGCTCTGCGCGAGTTGCGCCCAGCGGCGGGCGGCGACCAGCGCCCTGCCGTTCCTCGGTGCGGCGCTCGCAGCGGCCGGACTGATCGCCGGAAGCGCCCTGCTCGCCGACAAGCTCCAACGCGATAAAGAGGCCGGCAGCCCGTCGCCGATGGACGAGATCGCCAAACGCTTCCGCAGCGGCACGCCGACGCTAGCCAGTTTCTCGCGCGACCTCACCGAACTCGCGCGCGCGCGCAAACTCGACCCCGTGATCGGCCGCGACGATGAAATCGAACGCGTCGTCTCCATCCTCGCGCGACGCAGCAAGAACAACCCCGTTTTGGTGGGCGAACCCGGGGTGGGGAAAACCGCCATCGTCGAGGGGCTCGCACAGCGCATCGTCGCGGGAACGGTTCCCGGAACGTTGCGCGATAAGCGCGTGCTCTCGCTCTCGCTGGGTCCGCTCGTCGCCGGCACCAAGTATCGCGGCGAATTCGAAAGCCGCGTCAAGCGCATCTTAGACGAAGTCAAACGCAGCGCCCGCGACGTCATTCTCTTTATCGACGAATTGCACACGCTGGTCGGCGCCGGCGCCGCCGAAGGCTCGCTGGATTTGAGCTCGATGATCAAGCCGGAACTCGCGCGCGGAGAGCTGCAATGCATCGGCGCCACCACGTTCGACGAGTATCGCAAATACATCGAATCCGATGCGGCGCTCGAACGGCGCTTCCAGCCGGTTATGGTTGAAGAGCCGACCATCGAGCAGACGATCGCCATTCTGCGCGGGCTTCGCGCGGGCTATGCGGAGCATCACCACGTCGCTATCGGCGAGGATGCGTTGGAGGCGGCGGCTTCGCTCTCGGCGCGTTACATCGCCGATCGCTTTCTCCCCGATAAAGCCATCGATCTGCTCGACGAAGCCGCCGCTTCGGTGGCGCTGCAGAACCGCGGTGCCGTCGATCGGCCGGTCGTGAGCGCGGAGCACGTCGCCGGCGTCGTCACCAAATGGACGGGCATTCCGCAAGCCGCGTTGACGGATTCGCAGACGCATCAGTTACTCGAACTCGAGCACACGCTCGAAAAGCGGGTTATCGGGCAGAGCTTCGCCGTTTCGCGCGTTTCGGAGGCGATCCGGCGCGCGCGCGCCGGCTTGCACGATCCGCGCAAGCCGCTCGGAAGCTTTCTCTTCGCCGGGCCCAGCGGCGTCGGAAAAACCGAACTCGCGAAGGCGCTGGCCGAAGCACTGTTCGGAAGCGAAGCGGCGCTCGTACGCGTCGATCTCTCCGAGTTCACCGAATCGCATACCGTCTCGCGTTTGCTCGGCGCACCGCCGGGCTATGCCGGGCACGACGAGCCGGGGCAACTCACCGAGCCGGTGCGGCGGCGCCCCTACTGCGTCGTGCTGTTCGACGAGCTTGAAAAAGCGCACCCCGACGTCGCTGCGATTCTGTTACAGATTCTCGACGACGGGCGCGTCACCGACGCCAAGGGGCGTACGGTCGATTTTCGCCACGCGTTGATCGTGCTGACCACGAACCTCGACGACGACGATCTGGCGCTTGCGATTCGGCCGGAATTGCTCAACCGCATCGACGACACGATCGCCTTCGAGGAACTGGGGGCGGCGCAGATCGAGGCGATCGTGACGATTCACGTCGATGCGCTTGCCGCGCGGCTGGGAGCCCGCGACGTGAAGCTCCGGCTTACCGACGACGCCAAGGCGTTCTTAGCGCAGGAAGCCATGGCCGCGGGCAGCGGCGCGCGCTTCGTGCAGCG
>DATKQG010000106.1 GCA_035532835.1 Candidatus Dormiibacterota bacterium | reverse complement strand
CCTGGACATGAACTTCACCTCGGTCGTCGGCGCAGGCTTGAGCACGCAAGGGCTGAGCGAGCGCGACCTCTTGGGCCAAAACTTCGAATTGATGCTCGCCGATGCCGAATCCAAGGAGCGCGCGCTCGCGGTTATTCGCCGTGCGTTCGGCGGCGATTCGGAGCGCTTTGAAACGCGCCTCGCCGGGCGCTGGCTCCAACATCACGTCGAGCCGCTGCGCGGCATGAGCGGCAGCATCATCGGTGCCATCGGCGTCGCGCTGGATATCACCGAGATGAAAGAGACGGCCGATCACTTCGCGCACCTCGCCCGCGTCGATGCGCTCACGCAGCTTCCAAACCGGCTCGCGCTGGAAGAACAACTGGGAGGAGCGCTGGACCGCGCGCGCAGCGAACGCTGCGCGTTGGGCGTGCTCTTCGTCGACGTCGATCGCTTCAAGAACATCAACGATACGCTCGGCCACCGCGCGGGCGACGATCTGCTGCGCGCGTTCGCCGCGCGCTTGCGATCCTCGTTGGACGCGCGCGGATCGGTGTTTCGCAGCGGAGGCGATGAGTTCATCATCGTAATGCCGCTGGGCGAAACGCTCTCCCTAGCGATGGTGGCCGCCGACGTGCAGGCGGCGCTGGGCGCAGCTTTCCACATATCCGGCCGCGAACTCTACGTTACCGCCAGCATCGGCACCAGCACGTTTCCGAACGACGGGACGAGCGCCGAGGAGCTGGTCATGCACGCAGATTCTGCGATGTACCGGGCCAAGCAGACCGGGCGCAATCGCATCAAATCCTACGATGCGAATACCGATTCCGCTGCGCTGGTGAAGCTACGCCTGGAGCAAGATCTGCATCACGCCGTCGATCGCGGCGAGTTGGAACTGCGCTTTCAGCCGATCGTGAACGTGCGGGATTCGCGCATCATCGGTGCCGAGGCGCTGCTGCGATGGATGCACGGCAAGCACGGCGAGATACTACCCGACCGCTTTATCGGGATCGCCGAGGAGACCGGGCTGATCGTCGAGATCTCGCGCTGGGTGCTGCGAGAGGCGTGCACGCAGGCGGCCGAAATCCGCGCGGGCGGCAATCCCGATTTTCGCATCGCGGTGAATCTCTCGGCGCGCGATTTTGCAGAAGCGGACCTGGCCCAATATATCGAGGCGACGCTGCACGAATGCGGCCTCCCGCCCCACGCTTTGGATATCGAAATTACCGAGAGCGTCATGATCGACGATCTCGCACTCCAGACGCTCGGGCATTTGCGCCGGCTGGGCGTGCGCGTCGTCGTCGACGACTTCGGCATCGCGTACAGTTCGCTCGGATATCTCAAACGGCTCCCGGTCGGCGCGGTGAAAATCGATCGCGCCTTCATTGCCGATATCGCCCACGATTCGTACGACCAGGCGATCGTACGCGCCATCGTTACGCTGGCAAAAACGCTGGGCTTCGGATTGATCGCCGAGGGCGTCGAAACACACGAGCAACTCGCATTCGTTTCTAAGCTCGCGTGCGAACACGCACAGGGATATCATTTCAGCGTGCCGCTCGTCGCCACGGATTTGTGCCTGCTCTTGCGCGAAGGCGTCCCTACGGCGTAGGAGGCGGCCCCGGACAATCGCTCAGCGTGGTTCCGCCATATGCGGTGGTATGTTGCATGACGTACTGCACCGCCTGTGGCTCGGATGCGCGCATGCTCTTGGGCGGGAATTGGAAGAACGTCGGCACGTCGTTGTGTTTGAACGGATCCATGCGCTCGTTTTTGTAGCGCCACGGATAGTCGAGGGCTACTTCTTGTTGCGTGCCGTCGCTCATGTGGACGATCATCTTAACGTTGTCGTATACCCAAAAGCCGGTAGCACGATCGTAGCGCGGATCGCCGACCACCGAGAAGTCCACTTCTCCGCACGCCGCAGCCTGCGAGCCGCTCCCGGTGCCGCTATCTCCGGTCCCGGTTCCGCTCGTGCCGCTCGCCACACTGCCCGCACCCTGGCCTTTTCCGGCCCCGGCACCTTGCGCTCCCACCGGAATATCCCAGATCGGTTTGGCGTGGGAGATATGCGGCGGCTTCGGGCGCGCAGCCCCGGCGTGGTGGATAATTTCTTTGCGAGCGGATTTCCCCGACGGAGCTTTGATGACGGTGCGTTTTTGCGGCACCGCAAGCACGACCGCGTGCGTTACGACGGGTTTGGGCGGCGGCGGGGGCGGGGGCTTGGGCGTGGGTGTGGGCCGCGTGCCGATGGT
>DATKQG010000105.1 GCA_035532835.1 Candidatus Dormiibacterota bacterium | reverse complement strand
GGATCGACGAAATAGATCTGTCGTTCATTGCCTTCGCCGAAGGGGCCCGACATGATGTTGACGCCGCCGGCGCGCAAGCGTTCCGCCCAGGTGTCGACGTCTGCGGCCGACGCAACCTGGAAACCGAAGTGAAACTTGCCGCGCGCGGCCGGGGGACGCGAGCTGAGGATGAGTAGAAAATCGGGCCAGTGCACTTCGATTTCGTCGCCCGAGCGTTGGGTGGGAAGGCCTAATACGTCGCGGTAAAAACACTCCGATATCTCGAGATCGGAGACGCCGAGACTCAAATGCGACAGGCGCAGAGCGGCAGAATTTTTGGCACGTTCCATAGCACGGGGCTACTACGGCGGGGGGTAGTGCGATTCATCCGCATAGGGGACGAAGCGTGTGTATTCTTTCTGAAAACGCAGTTTGACCGTGCCGGTCGGCCCATTGCGATGCTTGGCGATGATGAACTCGGTCGCATCGGGCTCCGGGCCCTCCGGGTTATAGTAGCCATCGCGAAATAAGAAGGCGACCATATCGGCTTCTTGTTCGAGCGATCCCGAATCGCGCAGATCGGCGAGCATGGGACGCTTATCGTTGCGCGATTCCACGCCGCGGTTGAGCTGCGCCAGCGCGATGATCGGGACGCCTAAATCTTTGGCGGTCACCTTGAGCGTGCGGCAGATCTCCGAGAGTTCTTCGTTGCGGTTGGCGTTGCGCGTCAGCACGCCCGGCCGCAAGAGTTGCAGGTAGTCGATGAAAATCGCGGAGAGCTTGCCGCTCGATTTGAGCCTGCGGCAACGGCTGCGCACTTCGGTGACGCTGAGCGCACCGCTATCGTCGAGGTAGATCGAGAGTTCGTTCAGCGAGCTCATCGCACGGGAGATGCCCTCCCATTGATGCTGCTTGATATTGCCGCGGCGCATATCGTGCATCGAGAGTTCGGCTTCCGAGCAGATGAGGCGCTGGACGAGTTCGTCGTTCGACATTTCGAGCGAGAAGAACGCGACCGGCTCGTTATTTTCGCGGGCGGCCGCGACCGCCATGTTCAGGGCGAACGAAGTCTTACCCATGCCCGGGCGTGCGGCGAGGATCACGAAATTACCCGGCTGAAACCCGGTCGTCATCGCATCGACGTCTTTAAAACCCGAGGTGACGCCGGTACGATCGCCGCGCATGTGAAAGAGCCGATCGATATGATCGAAGGCGTCTTTCATCAAGCGATTCACCGGGACGAAATCGCCCGACATCTGGCGTTCGCCGATTTGGTAGACGAGTTGCTCGGAGGCGTCGAGCGCCTCTTCGACATCTTCTTCGGCTTCGTAGCCCAGTTGCGTGATCTGCGTTCCGGCGTGAATCAGCGAGCGCAGAATCGCCTTCTCGCGCACGATTTTGGCATAGTAGCTGGCCGATGCGGCGGTCTGCACGGTATCCATCAGGGCGCTGATGTACGACAGGCCTCCGACGCGCTCCAGAGCATCGCGTTGACGCAGGGCTTCGGTGACGGTGATCTTATCCAGCGGTTCGCCGCGATCGTAGAGATCGAGCAGCACGGCGTAAATCGTTTCGTGGACGTGAGCGTAGAAATCGGGCGGCTTGACGATTTCGCCGACTTTGTCCATGATCTCGCGGTCGACCAGCACCGAACCCAGAAGCGCCATCTCGGCTTCCAGGTTGTGCGGGGGAATACGGTCGATCGTCGTGACGGAAAATTGTGGAACGCTCATGTGCTACGAGTGCTCTTGCGCCGGGCACCCTGTGTACGACCTTGCGAACGACGTGTGGACGGCTTGTGGATTCGCAATTCGCGCATCGCTTGCTCGACGTCCGCGATCGAGACGACATCGACGCCGGCCAGGGACGTATCGATCTCTCGGGCGTTCTCCTTGGGCACCAGCATGGTGCGCATGCCGGCCTGGCGCGCCGCGTAGAGCTTCTCGACGACGCCGCCCACGGCACGCACTTTGCCCTGAATCGAGAGTTCGCCGGTGATGGCGACGTCTTGCGGCAACGGCGTTTTGGTGATCGCCGAGTAGAGCGCGATGAAGATCGCCAGGCCCGCGGATGGCCCGTCGATGTTCCCGCCGCCCACGATATTTACGTGAACGTCGAAATCGGTCGTATCGATGCCGGTGAACGCGCGCATGACGCTCGTGGCGTTGAAGACCGAATCTTTGGCCATCGAGCCTGCGGTATCGTTGAAGCGAATCGTTCCTTTGCCGGGCAGCTTGGCCGGAAAGGCGACCGCTTCGATTTCGATGATGCTGCCCAAATAATGCAGTACGCCCAAACCAAACGTCTTGCCGACTTCGCGTTTTGCGCGAGCTTTCACGAGCGTGTGTTGCACCAAACGACTCGTTTGCACCACGGCGCGGACGTCGTCCTCGCCGATGGTGACGCTTCCGCCGCGTTGCTTGGGATTGATGCGGTAAAGGGCTTGCCCGTAGGCGTCGGCGACGATTTGCACCGCCTTGCGGCCTTCGATCGTGTACGATGCGATCGACTGCGGCACGCCGCGTGCGGCGCGCGCCCCCAAGCGCTTGATCGCCCCTTGGACGATCGAGACGACTTGCGACTGGGTGAGCGGTTGGAAGTAGATTTCGGCGCAACGCGAACGAATCGCCGGGTCGATATCCTCCGGATCGCGCGTGGTCGCGCCGATCAACACGAAATCGGCCGGGGCACCTTCGCGAAAGAGCCGCTTGATGTACTCGGGGACGTTGGGGGCGTGTTCGTCGTAGTACGACGACTCGAAGAACACGCGCTTGTCTTCGAGCACTTTGAGCAGCCGCGTCTGCAACAGCACGTCGAGTTCGCCGATTTCGTCGATGAACAGTACGCCGCCGTGCGCTTTGGTGACCAGGCCGAGCTTTGGTTCCGGAATCCCGGCGTCCGCAAACTCGCGGCGGCTTCCCTGATAGATGGGATCGTGCACGCTACCCAACAACGGATTGGTGGTCTCGCGGGGGTCCCAGCGCAGCGTCGTGCCGCTCACCTCGACAAAGGGCGCGTCCTTTGCGAATTGGGTGTGCGGCCGAGCCTTGGCGAGCTCGAGTGCCAACCGCGCAACCGTCGTCTTGCCGACGCCGGGCGGGCCGTAGAGAATGACGTGTTGCGGGTAGGGCGAGCCGACTTTTGCCAGCAATGCTTTTATCGCGGCTTCTTGGCCGACGATTTCGCGCAACGACTGGGGGCGCAGTTTCGCAAGCGCGGAAGCCGCGAGGCTGCGTTGCGAAAGCGCCTCGAGGGCTGCAAGTTTGGCCTGCGTCGCGGGCGTTTCCGGGCCGCCGTCTTCGCGTAGCGCTTCGAGCTTGAGATCTTTGAGATACTCTTGGTGGCGCACGGACATCTTTTCGCTCACCTTGCGCTCGATCGCATCGCCGACGCTCTTCTGCGCGATGATGTCGGCCATCGCTTCTTCGATTTCGGCAATCGCGCGACGCTGTTGCGCCCGCGTGGTCGCTCGTTCGATGGTGGGGTCTTCAAAGACGAGTCGCTGCAGGGCGCAGAGCCGGTCGGAAAGGTTGGCGGAGCGCATCAGCTTGAGCGCGCTCACTTTGCCGGCTCGCAGCACGAGCTTGTCTTGCCCGAGAACGTTGGCGAGCATGTCGTAGAGGGCCGCGACGTAGCGCGTCAACTCGTCTTCGACACCGAGTTTGCGTCGAAGACGAGCGGCGGCCTGATGATCCGTGCTACCCGCCATTGCCGGGCCTCTCTCGGGGCGGCTTACGCCGCGACGACGCTGATCGTCGCTTTCGCGACGACGTTCTTGTGGAGCTTGATCTCCACCGGATAGGAACCGAGCGCCTTGATCGCACTCTTTATTTCGATCTTATGTTTATCGACGGCGATCGAAAGCGCGTGATGGATGGCATCGGCGACGTCGGCATTCGTGATAGACCCGAACAGCTTTCCGTTACCGCCGGCCTTGACTTTCACCGCAAGCTGCGTCTGTGCGAGTTTGTCGGCGAGTTCTTTGGCCTCCGAGAGTACGAAGGCGTCGCGCTTATCTTGTGCTTTTTTTTGCTCGTCGAGCTGTGCGAGCATGCCTTTGTTCGCCTCGGCGACGAGGTTACGCGGCAATAAAAAATTGCGCGCGTATCCCTCGGCGACTTCGACGACTTGGCCCTTCTTGCCGAGCGCTTTAACATCGCTCAGAAGAACGACTTTCATGTTGTGTACTCCGTGTTACTCCGAAACGTAAGGTAAGAACGCAATCACGCGAGCGCGTTTGATCGCGACGGTGAGCATGCGTTGATGCTTGGCGCAGTTGCCCGAAATGCGGCGCGGAACGATCTTACCGCGCTCCGACACGTACTTCTTGAGCCGGTTGACATCGCGATAGCTGACGTCGATGGCCTTGTCGGTGCAAAAATTACAGGGCTTGCGCTTGGGACGCCGATCTTTCGGCGAGCGCTTAGTTTTGCTGGCTGCCTTGGGTGCCACGTTCAGTTGTCCTTTCGACTAGGTGGTTGACGACCACATCGCCCAGGCTTGAGCGTGTAGTCCTAGCCACGTCACCCCGCGGATTCGGTGCGACGACCGGCCACAGCCGGATTTCTATGCTAGGTGCCCGGGAATGGCTCCCAGGCAACAGGGCAGATAGTATCATGGTTACCCCGCAGATTCCACCCCCGAAGGAGCAGAATCGCGGGATTGGGGACTCCACACACCCGAACGTACGTTCGAGCCCGGCGGAGCCGCTCCTGCTTATTTGCGGCGCTTGCTCAATTGAACGGCGTGGACGTACCGCGCGATCTCCTCGCGCGTGAACCCGTCGATCCCGTAAAACGAGAGCCCGTAACTCTGGGCCCCGCTCCCGGCGGCGTTCCTCGAAAGGACGCGAGCCCGGAGGACCATGAGTTCAAACGGTCTGCGGAGGTCGGCGCGGCCGGCACCCTTGAAGGTCGCCGTGTGTAGGTCGAAGGCGATCGTCTCCTCCGGATAGACCTTCAATACGTCGGATGGGAGCGTGAAGCGCAGCTCTACAAACATGCCGACGAGCAAGCTCGACGGGCAGATCAGCGAGAGGCCTCCGCTGGAAATGTCCCCGGCTTTGCCGGGCAGCAACTCGCCTTTATCCGCCCGGTACTGTACGGCGATCTGCGAGACCACCCGGACGTCGGAACGGGCCCGATCGGTCGAGGGAAGGTTGGCGACGTGGCGCTCGAGCGAGCGGGAGAGCGCATAGCGGCGATATACGTCGGAAATGGCCCGCGCCAGCGCGTCGGTCTGGGCCGCGCTCATCTGGTCGAGCATAACGATGTATGAGAAGCGCTGGCCCGCCGGAACGCGGGAGATAACGCGGCCGATCGCCCGCGCCGACGGACGCCCGGGGATACCGAATTCGAACTCCACGACATCGTTACGGACCAGCAGCGCCACCGTACGAAGGCGGCATTGCGACGAGGTGATATGCTCGACGGTCGCGCTCGCGCCGGAAACGTTCCGGGAATGGAGCGTAGTCTCGTGGTCTAAGACGATGCTACCGGCTACGGGTTCAGACTCTTTCTGCCGCTCGTCCTTGACGCTCGTCTGGGGCGAGGAGGAAATCCATGACATAATTATGGCCTGCTCTACTTTAAGGGAAATTTACTGGCTCATAACTTTCATCGGCCGCTCGCTCGCCCGCAGTCAGCTCCCCAACGTAATCGTTCCGTTAAGCTAGGACTTAGGACCCACCGCCGCGCTTAGCTTATTAGAAGAGATTCCAGAGATACTGGTTATAGACTTCGTGGTGGTATTGCACTTCCTGCGCCTTCACAAACGTTCCGAGCAGGCGCGCGCAACGATCGGCACTCGCCTGTTTGAGTTCGGCATAGCGTTTTTTCACGTCCTCGCCCAGCAACGCCGTCGTCCATTCCGAATTGCGGAAATCGGCTAACGCATCGTAGATGTTGTCGGGCAAATACCGCTCGGCTTGGCGGAGGTTTTTGAGACTGCTGATCGTGCCTTCCAGCCCCGTTTGAAAGACCGCGAGCATCACCATATAGGGGTTCGCGTCGGGCCCGACGCTACGCACCTCGACGCGGGCGCTCCGTTCGTTGCCGATCGGGATACGCACCATCGAGCCGCGGTCTACGGCGGAGGCCTTGATTTGATTGGGCGCTTCGAAGTGCGGGTCGAGACGGCGATAGGCGTTGACGCTCGCGTTGAGCATCAAACACACATCGCTGCCGTGCGTTAGAATGCGGTCGACGAACTCCCATGCAAACGGGCTGAGCTGCTCCTCGCCTTTCGCATCCCAAAAGAGATTCTTTCCCGCTTTGCTGACCGAGACGTTGGTGTGCATGCCGCTGCCGTTCACTCCGACGACCGGCTTGGGCAGGAAGCTCACCGTCATGCCCAGGCGCGTGGCGACTTGGCGACAGATGAGTTTATAGAGCTGGATTTGATCGGCCGCGGCAACGACCTCGCCGTAGCTGTAATTGATTTCGAACTGCGAGGGCGCGACTTCGGGATGATCTTTCTCGTTCTCAAACCCCATCGCGCGTTGCACTTCGGCAACCGTATCGATAAAGGTTCGCAGCGGATCGCCCGGCAGCGAATGGTAATAACCGCCGGTGTTGACGTATTCGAACTTGCCGGTTTCGTGGTAACGGCGCTCGGCATCGAGGCCCTGGAAGAGAAAGCCCTCGATTTCGTTCGCAGCGGCGAGCGTGTAGCCGTCCTTTTCGTAATACTTCGTCGAGAGGCGCTTGAGACGGCCGCGCACGTCGCCGGCAAACGGCGACCCGTCGCGATCGATCACGTCGCCGAAAACAAGCACTTTGCCGGGGCCGAACACGTCGGCCGGAGCCCAATAGAACGCACTCCAATCGAGGTACAGGCGCAGATCGCTCTCGCGCTGCGGCGTAAATCCGCGGATCGACGAGCCGTCGAACGTGAGGTTATCGCTGTTCTTCAGCAGAAATTTCTTGTCGTAGTCCAGCATGTGCAGCCGGCCTTCAAGGTCGGTGAACAGGACGGTAACGGCTTTGATCCGAGGCTCGTCTGCGAGGTACTTTAGCCGCTCTTTCTGGATCTGTTCCGCAGGCACGCGCTCGGCGCGTTGCCGCTTGGCCTTAAGATTCAGATCCTCTAGCTCGGCGTACGTGAGCATGAGAAAATCGCGCAGTTCGGTCATGGTGTAGCCTCGTTCTCCTTCGATTGCCGGTTGGGTCCCTGGACGCTTACACAACACCGAAGCCGTGCCTTTGTGCATTTGGTTAAAGAAGCGCAACGCCCGTTGGAGGCCGCGGGTTCATTTGTAACGTGATCCCGATTTCCGTCCTCGATCTGGCTCCCGTCATCGAGGGTAAGACACCCGCCGACGCCTTCCACAACTCGCTGAGTCTTGCGCAGCACGCCGAAGCCTGGGGCTACCACCGCTACTGGCTGGCCGAGCACCACAATATGCCCGGGATCGCGAGCGCGGCGACCTCGGTCGTCATCGGCTATATCGCCGGGGGCACCACGACGATCCGCGTCGGCTCCGGGGGCGTCATGCTGCCCAACCATGCCCCCTTGGTGATTGCCGAGCAGTTTGGCACGTTGGCCTCGCTCTACCCCGGACGGATCGATCTCGGCCTCGGCCGGGCGCCCGGAACCGACCAGCGCACGGCCCGGGCGCTGCGCCGCGAGCTGAACGATAGCGCCGAGCGCTTTCCGAACGACGTTCTCGAGCTGCGCGAGTATTTTGAGCCGGAACAGCCGGGGCAAGCGATTCGCGCCGTACCGGGTGCCGGGCTCGACGTCCCCATCTGGCTGCTGGGATCGAGCCTGTTTAGCGCGCAGTTGGCGGCGGCCCTCGGCCTGCCGTTCGCATTTGCGTCGCACTTCGCGCCCGACTTACTGATGCAGGCACTCGCGATCTATCGCAGCCGCTTTCAGCCGTCGCCCGACCTCGCTAAGCCCTATGCCATGGCGTGCATCAGCGTCTTCGCCGCCGAAACCGACGAAGAAGCGCGCCGCCTTTCGACCTCGATGCAACAGCAATTCATCAACCTGCGCCGCGGTACGCCGGGACTGTTGCAGCCCCCACTCGATTCGACCGACGGCGTGTGGTCGCCGATGGAACAAGCGGGCTTGGAGCACACCATGATGTACGCCGTCGCGGGTTCGCCGGCGACGGTTCAACGCGGCATCGCCGCCTTCGTGGAATCGACGGGTGTCGACGAACTGATGATCGCCGGACAAATCTACGACCACGCCGCGCGCCTGCGCTCGTACGAAATCGTGGCCAACGTCGCGATGAGCGCGCCCACCCCTTTGCACCGCTAATACAGCAAGAGCGTTTACCGATGCCGCCCACCAAAGGCTATCGATATGGCCTTGCTGCAGGCGTAGCGGCAGGCCCGGCCGGGCGGAGTAATTTCTCCGAGCGTGAAAACCGGATACCCGGGTAACACGCTTGGAGGGACGAGCTATGAGCGGAGTTCGAGTGCTGGTGGGCACGCGCAAAGGTGCGTTCGTATTAACCGCCGACGGTAAGCGCGAGCGCTGGAAGATCGATGGGCCGCACTTCCCAGGCTGGGAAATCTACCACGCGAAAGGCTCACCGGCCGATCCCCAGCGGCTGTATGCTTCGCAGAGCAGTAGCTGGTTCGGCCAGGTCATCCAGCGTTCAAGCGACGGCGGCGCCACGTGGGAGCCGGTCGGTAACGCGTTCGCGTACGACGGCATTCCCGGGACCCATCAGTGGTATGACGGCACGCCCCACCCGTGGGAATTCGCGCGCGTATGGCATCTGGAACCGTCCTTGCAAGACCCGGATACGGTGTACGCGGGGGTCGAGGATGCGGCGCTGTTTCGCTCGACCGACGGCGGCACGAATTGGCAGGAGCTCTCGGGACTGCGCAAGCACAACACCGGCGCGTCCTGGCAGCCGGGCGCAGGCGGCATGTGCCTGCACACGATCCTCCTCGACCCCAGCAATCCACAGCGCATCTTCGTGGCGATCTCCGCCGCCGGGGCGTTTCGCAGCGACGACGGCGGAACGACTTGGAAGCCGATCAATCGCGGCCTTCGATCCGAGTACAATCCCGATCCAACCGCCGAAATCGGCCATTGCGTCCATCGCATCGCCCAGCACGCGCAACGCCCGAACGTGCTTTTCATGCAAAAACATTGGGACGTGATGCGCAGCGATAACGGCGGCGACGATTGGCATGAGGTGAGCGGCAATCTGCCGACCGACTTCGGCTTTCCGATCGATCTCCACGCGCACGAACCCAATACGGTGTACGTCGTGCCGATCAAGAGCGATTCACAGCACTTTCCGCTCGACGGCAAGCTTCGCGTCTACCGAAGCCGCACCGGCGGCGACGAATGGGAAGCGCTGACCAACGGGTTGCCGCAGAGCGACTGTTACGTGAACGTGCTACGCGATGCGATGGCGGTCGATTCGCTCGATAGCTGCGGCATCTATTTCGGTACCACGGGCGGCCAGGTGTACGTCTCACCCGATGCCGGGGACCACTGGGAAGCGATCGTTCGCGATTTGCCGCCGGTGCTCTCGGTCGAGGTACAGACACTCGCATGATTCGTGTCGTGCTTCCTGCGAATCTCCGAGCGCTCGCGCGCATCGAAGGAGAGACGAGGCTCGATATCGCCGGCGACGCGTCGGTGCGGAACGTCTTGGATGCGCTCGAGGCGGCATATCCGATGTTGCGCGGGACCATTCGCGACCAACATACGTTTCAACGCCGCGCCTACGTGCGATTCTTTGCCTGCGAACGCGATCTGTCCCACGAGTCGCCCGACGCACCGCTGCCCGTCGCCGTCGCAGATGGATCGGAGCCGTTGCTCGTCGTCGGCGCATTGGCCGGTGGATAGTGCAACCGCGAGGACCGACCGTTCGTGAGTCCTGAATGGCTCGGTGCGATCGCCTCGATCGCGACCTTGTTTTTGGTCGCTGCGTCGGCGATTGCGGCCTTACTGCAGATGCGGCATATGCGCAACGCAAATCAGATCGTCGCGCTAACGGAGATTCGCGAAACGCTCGAATCGCCCGTCTTCCATGCAGCCATGATCTACGTGTTGCGCGAATTGCCGAAGCTCAGCGAAGACCCGGAAATGCGGCGCAAAATGCTCGGCGTTCCGCTTCCGCAGGAATTCGAGCAAGCGCGAACCATCGCCACGTTCTTCGAGAGCCTTGGCGTGTTCGTGAAGAACGGCGCGATCGGTCGCGCGATTACTTTCGACATGTGGGGTGACGCAATACGCAACAGCTGGGATCGGCTGGCTCCGTGGATCGTCAACCGACGTCACATTAGTCACAACATCGCGCTATTCGAAAACTTCGAATACCTCGCCGTTCTGTGTCACGAATTCAAAAAGAGCCACCCGGGGGGCACATACCCCAGCCGCGTGCCGCGTATGCCGGCCGTGGCGCTCTGGCCGGAAGCCGAGTAACGCGCCAGACCGGCTAATTCGTTACGGCTGCGGCTGCCTTGTTTAGCGCCGCATCGAAGGCGCTGTAATCGCTGCGCGAGAGATCGAACGAGCCCAATCCGTCAACCGGATCGGCAATCGAGACGCGCACCGTCGGGCCACCGGCAAGCAACAGGACATCGAGCGCATGCGTTTCCGTCTCCGCCATGGAGCCCGAAGCGACATATTTTTGCGCGCTCACGTGCCGAGCTTTTTCCCAGAGCCCTAACAGTGTATTGAGATCGCTCTTTACAAAACTATAGGTGAACGTCTGCGAAGGGGTGGTGACGCCGATAATGCCGATAACTTCGGAACCGTCGGTATAGTTCGCCACGACGAGCTTCGCATTGCTCGAGGAAAACGAAGAAACCACGTGGAGACCGTCGGCGGCGCGAACGGGCGAAGAGGAAAGGGTCAGGACCGCGATTATAGTGACCGCGGTCGCAAAAAGCCGTTTATACATGAATAGGACGCTAACGGCTGCGAGGCCGCTTGTCAAGCAGGCCGAGCAAGGCCCGCCTTTATCACATGGAGGGGATCTCGACGGGATCGAGGCCGGCAAGTTCGGCCTCGGTGAAGATGCTCGAGCGCGTCAGGAAGCGGATGCCTTCGCCGTTTTCCAGCGAGAACATACCGCCGCGTCCCGGAACGACGTCGATGGTGAGCTTCGTGTGCTTCCAATATTCAAATTGCGACGCGCTCATGTAGAACGGCGCGCCGCCGATCTCGCCGAGCTTCACGTCCGAACCCCCAACCATGAATTCGCCAAGGGGATAGCACATCGGGCTGCTGCCGTCGCAGCAGCCTCCCGACTGGTGAAACATGAGCGCGCCGTGTTTTGCACGGAGGCGCTCGATCAAATCGAGCGCCTCCGCCGTTGCATCGACGCGCGTCGCACGCGCCATCGTTTTAGAAGAACCCGAGGGCGTTCGGGCTGTAACTGACCAACATGTTTTTGGTCTGCTGGTAGTGGTCGAGCATCATCTTGTGATTCTCGCGGCCGATGCCGGACTGCTTGTACCCGCCGAAAGCCGCGTGCGCCGGATACGCGTGGTAGCAATTCGTCCAGACACGACCGGCCTGGATGCCCCGCCCCATGCGGTACGCGGTGTTGATATCGCGGCTCCAAACGCCCGAGCCCAAGCCGTATAGCGTGTCGTTCGCGATTGCAAGCGCGTCGGCTTCGTCTTTGAACGATGTCACCGAAACGACCGGGCCGAAAATCTCTTCCTGGAAGACGCGCATCTTGTTGTTACCTTCGAAAATGGTCGGCTCGATATAGTACCCGTCTTTGAGCAGGCCGTTGATTTTCGCCCGGCCACCGCCGGTAAGGACTTTCGCGCCCTCTTTCCTACCGATATCGAGATAGGATAGGATTTTTTCGAGTTGCTCGCTCGAGGCTTGCGCGCCGATCATCGTCTTTGGATCGAGCGGGTTACCCTGCACGATGGCCTTCACCCGTTTGACGGCGCGTTCCATGAACTTGTCGTAGATCGACTCTTGCACCAGCGCGCGCGACGGGCAGGTACAGACCTCGCCCTGATTGAGTGCAAACATCGCAAAGCCTTCGAGCGCCTTATCGAAGAACGCATCGTCCTTCTCCATCACGTCGGCGAAGAAAATGTTCGGCGATTTTCCACCGAGTTCGAGCGTGACGGGAATGAGATTTTGCGAAGCATACTGCATGATTAAGCGACCCGTGGTCGTCTCACCGGTGAACGCGATCTTGGCGATGCGCGAGCTCGACGCGAGCGGCTTTCCCGCTTCCAACCCGTAGCCGTTGACGATGTTCAGGACGCCGGGCGGCAAGAGGTCGGCAACCAGCTCCAGCCACACCATGATCGATGCGGGCGTCTGCTCGGCGGGTTTAAGCACGACGCAGTTGCCCGCGGCGAGTGCCGGCGCGAGTTTCCAGGTCGCCATCAAAATCGGGAAATTCCACGGAATGATTTGGCCGACCACGCCCAGCGGCTCGTGGAAATGGTAGGCGACCGTGTCGTGATCGACCTCGCTAATTCCGCCCTCTTGCGCGCGAATCGCCGCCGCGAAGTAGCGGAAGTGATCGATCGCCAGCGGGATATCGGCCGCGGTCGTCTCGCGGATGGGCTTGCCGTTATCGATCGTTTCGGCCAGCGCGAGCGTTGCGAGGTGCTCTTCCATACGGTCGGCGATTTTGTTCAGGATGCGTGCGCGCTCCGCGGTGGAGGTGATTCCCCAGGCCTCACGAGCTTTGTGCGCCGCATCGAGCGCTAGCTCGATATCCTCGGCGCTGGACCGCGCAACCTCGGTGAACGGCGAGCCCACGATCGGGCTGATGTTGGGAAAATACTGTCCTTTAACCGGGGCGACGAATTTGCCGCCGATGTAATTGTCGTATCGCCGTTTGAAAGGCGAAACGATCCCCAACTTGCTAAGGTCATAGAGCTCTTCAATCGTTGCCGTCATGCTGCAGTTCTCCAATTCTTTCTCTAACAGTATACCTCGCGATCGTAGTCCCGTGCGACTAGTATGGGATTACGAAGATATGGAATAACTTGCTTGAAATACGCAGCATTAGCACGGATGAACGCAGCGCTCACGTCAGGGCCGACGGTGAGTCTAGAACGGATCGCGCGCGACGCCGTTCGCACCAATCGTCGTACCGGCGCAGGTTCAGCCGGTGGCGCTCATAGATCGAGGCTGCGTCGGCGTGTGATTGCCCGGCTTGCGCAGCAGTATCCGAACGGAGTTCGTCCACTGAAAACCCAAGATGACGATCGCGCTTACGAGGATGTAGAGTGCGGCGCCGTTCAGCGGCCCGTCGGTTGGCCGAATCCATGGGCCGGCTTGCAAAGTGAGCGCGACGCCGGTCATGGTGGCCGCACTGGACATCGCACGGACTACTTCGTGCAAAACCGTAAGTCGCGGCCGCACGAAAACCGTTATTGCGGCGAACGAAAGGAGCGCGGTGCCGGCGACCGTACCGATGTATGCCGGGTGCCATGCCGGCGTAAGCGTTGCGTGCATGTTGCGCAACGCGTTCGCGAGAAGCGTGTCGAGCGGGATGCGGTGCGAGCCACCGGC
>DATKQG010000104.1 GCA_035532835.1 Candidatus Dormiibacterota bacterium | reverse complement strand
CGTTCCGCCGCCGAGAGCAGCGCAAACGCGCGCTCGCCCTGCTCGTCCAAGCGGATCTCCGAGAGACGAAAGGCCATCGGCGAAGGCGCCTCGATGCGTGCCCGCGCACCGCGACCCGCGGTGCCCACGAGCTTCTCGGTGATCTCGTCGATGGATGCGCCGATCGTGCCGCCCAGCGATGCGCTGAACGATCGCAACGCTACCAAACCAAAGAGTTCGCCGCTCGAAAGATCGAGGCGCTTGAGGCTGTAGCCCTCCGCGAAGCGGTACGCGTTTGCCGTACGGTCGAAGAACCACGGAAAGCCCGCTTCGGCTAAAACCGCTAGGTAGCGGCGAAGGCTCCGGGTGCTCGGAAGTTTGCCGCCCTCGGAGATCCGTTCCTTGAGCGCTTCAAACGAGTGCCGCCCCTCGTCGATAGCGTTGAGCAGGCGGACGAGCAAGACGATTTTGGGTTCGGTAGCGCGTTCTATGGCAAAGAGCCCTCCATCATGAGTGTACTGTGCCAGAGATACGGCGCACCATTCAAACTTTCATCAAAACGGGCTGGGAGCGCTCGCCGGCGGCAACGGTGTAGCGCTCGGCGCGGCCGTCGGGCCCTGCAGCGGCGGCGCGGCCGTGGGAGCCGGGACGGGAGCGTTGGGTTTGGGGAAGCAGCCTTCCGGCGAGGAGATCGGCGGTCCGGCCGGCTGCGGCGGCGTCGCGCTCACGCCGACTTCGAGCGGGTAATTCGACCCACCGTCCGTCATCGTCTGAACGACCGCCTGGTACGTCGATTGGGGCGCCAGCGCAAACGCGGAGATTTGATAGGGTATGGGCTCGCGAACGCAGCCGATCTGAACGAGCGATCCGTCGACCACGAAGCTCGACCGCACGATGCCGCCGATCGGTTTTTCGTACAGGTAGGCGACGGCCGGGGTGTCGGTGGGATTGGCCAGCTGGATGACGATCGTCCGGAGCACGCCATAGTCGCCGTAGTCGCGCCCTTTGGAGGCCGGGTCGACGTTCGGCGGCGCCGAGCCGCGATCGGCATAGACGAGGGTTGCGTCGGCCCCGCCGACGCTGTAAGAGAGCCGGTCGTTTCCGAATCCCGCGAGTGCGAACACACCGGTGCGGTGGTGTCCGTCGCCGGGTAGGAGCGGCTGATCCAGTACCGTGCGCGGATCGACCCCGGGTGAGACCGCCACAACGCTAACGGTGACCGGGCCGCCCGAGAGTACGCGAAAGTCCACGCTGCCGGCAACGCCCTGTTTGTCGGTCATGGCGAGGTCGTGCAAGGCATATGCATCCGCGCCGAGATTGACGATGACGCCCTCGTCGAGCGGTTTGAGCGTGAGAAAATCTCTTGCAACCGCGTGGCCGACGCTCATGACGTCAATGTTCGGGCCCGCCGAGGAATCGATGATCTGCACCTGGGTCGGATCCTGCGACGATGACGCCAGCACGACCGCGAGCTGTCGCGGGCCGGTGCCGTCGTCGTGGTAGTAATAGAGTCGCGCCGGCTGGGCGGCGGTAATCGTGCCGCGATAGAGCACGCCGTCCTGCGTGACGCGCTCGGGGTCGTCGTCGTAGAACAGCAACGGCGGCGCAAACGCATCGAGCGGCACGTTCCGGACCGTTACGGTTGTCGCACCGTTCATGTCGAGATAGAGGCCGTTGCCCGCGATCTGCACCGGCACCACGAAGGTGCTCTGCGCACCCGGCGGCAAGGGCGCGGGCGGAGCCTGCACGGGAGAGACGGTCGCCTGCGCGCCCGGCGCGGCCAACGCGAGCCGTTGCACGAACGTCTGTACCTGTTGCGCGAGCCAGGAAGGATCGACGGGACTGCCGGTAACTGCGAGTTGCGCCGTGACCGGAATCGTACCGGCGTTGAACAGCACGCGAATCGGAATATCCGCTACGGCTCCCGCCTCGTCGACAAGGTGGAGCGTGTCGCTTCCGGTTGCTTGCGTGGCGGTGAGGGTAACGACGTGCGTCTGCTGGTCGATCGATACCATCACCAACTTGCGTTGTAACGTCGCCTGGAGCAACCCGATCGCATTCGAAACCGTCACCAGCGTCTGCTGCGCGGGATTGATGTTCACGCTGGTCGGGTTGACGATCAACTGCGCGGGCAGCGGCGACGGCGTCGCGCCCGCCGGCAAACCCGGCGACGGGCTCGGCGACGGGCTCACCGTGGGAGCGGCCAGTACGGGAGGCGGGGGCGGCGGGGTAACCTGCGCAACCAAGAGAGCCGCGAGCAACGCATGAAGCATCGGGGCTTCTTACGCGATCGCGAGGAGTCGGTCTTGCTAAAGTATCGAAGCGAATAAACGCGTGGTCAGGTCCGCAACGATCGGTACGCGCACCTCTTTGCCCTGGAATGCCGTAATCGAGGTCCACAGCCATGCAGCGAACATGAGCAATCCGACCAGCATGATGACCGGGAAGATGATGAGGATCAAGAAGTGCAGGATCGAGCCCACGATGCTCAGCGCAATCCGCAGCACTACCGCAGTTGCCCACAGCGTGATGGACTGCGCGGCCGCCCATTTCACGAAATGGTTGGTGCCGCCGCCGGCGATCATCACGATGCCGCCTACAGGGCCCAAGAGATAGGCAAGGCCCGCGGCAACATTCTGATCGAGTCCGAACGGGGTGTCTTGCGTAGGTTGAGAGGCCATCTGGATCCTCCTAAGCACCACTCTGCAGAGCGAACGCCGGCCGGCGTCCCGCCATATTCTTCAGCCTATCACGCGACCGAACTCGCGGCAAGAAATCCGCCGTTGGGCCTACGTTGGAGGGGGAGCATAGCGTACGTCGGCCTCAACGGCGTTAGTCCGTGCGTCGGGAGGCTGCAGGGTGAAGAGCACCGACATCGTTTCGTGCTCCCACATCGGTTGATAGGCGGTCGGAGCGGTTGTTGAGGTAAACGCCCAGTCCCCGTTCGCCTGAGGCGAACCGTTTGCAAACACGATTCCGGTGTTTTGCAGGGTCACGGTGTTGATGTACTTCAAGCCCGTGCCGCTCAACACGAGCAGCCCCTCCGGGAGGTAGGCAACCGCGCTGGCGACCGACGGCATTGCGGGCAGGATCGTCATCGGTATCGGCGCGGAATCGATACCGTCCGCTTCCGCGACGAGGGCGCTGCCGCTCCCCCCGCCGGCAGCTGTGGCGTCGACGTTTACGGCTACCGTATCGCGGGTACGCTTCATGCCCGAGACGGCAAGCGCGTGCCCGAGTCCGTCACGCACGATAACGGACTTCGCGCAGGCGCCCATCGCGCTTGCGCCGTCGGTAAACGTCAACGTCTCCGCATGCCGGCCCGCGACCAGAGGGGCGCCTTTGGCACGCTGCAGCGCCCATGCCGCGGCGTGCGGTTCCACCACTTGGATCGGAGGCGACGTCAACGCGTCGAATCCCCACTCGCTCGTGATCGACGCGGTCGCACCGCGTGCGAGCAGCGTACGCTGCGCATCGGTCAGCGTAGCGCTGTATCCGGCAATCGGATCGTAGGTGGCCGGTACCGAAAACGCGTGCTTGCGCGCATCGAAGGTTACGCGATGCGCGCGAAAGTACACCGGAAGGCCCGAAAACGGTATCGCCGCGTTGAACCTTGACGACGAAAGGCATACCGGCATGGCGGGAGCTTCACCGAACGAGGGTTCGTCCGCTTTATCGCCTTGCGCGCCGATTTGAAAATAGACGATCGTCGACGGCTTCGCTCCGGACGGGTCGTACTCAAGACGTTCGCGCACGTACACGTCGGTTGCGGCGGCAGTCGGTTTTAACGCACCCGGCACGAAGGTGTAGTTCGCCTCGGCGCGGCGCTTTGCAAGCAACTGGTAGAGCGCGCCGATCAGCATGCCGTACGTTGCCGCGTTCACCGAGAGCTGGCTTCCGAGGGCCGTCGTCACGTTCGCGCCGGTGGGCATCTGATAGCTCGAGACGATGGCCTGCGCCGCGCAAGCCGTTTGCGTGCTCTGCGCCACGCTCGGATCGAAACAGGGTGCGCTGCTCAAATCGTAACCGAAAAGCGACTGCGTCGCCGACGCGATGCGGGCACGGCCGTCGGTGAGATCGGCCGGGCGAATCGTCGCCAAAGAATGCAAGAAGGTTTGCAGCGTGGAGGCCTTGGCGGCTGCGCTTGCGGAGAAGAGCGCAGCACGCGCTAACGCAGCGCGGTCGCTCAGGGCGGAGATCGCGTTGCGAGCCGCGGGAATGCCGTGCCCGTACCGGCTGCCGTTCTCCGGAACCAGGAAAAAAATCGGCGTCGCCTTCCCGCGATAGGTGACGCTCCACACGTAGCCCGGGGGTTTTGCGCTCAAATCCGCATCGGCAATGGGAAAGGTCGGCGGGTGCTGCAGATAATCGTCGTACATATTCGCGACCACCAGATGCCAGCGCGGCGACGTGCTCATCTGCACGCCTTTCGGAAACGAGATGCGAATCGTGTCGCCGGGTTTTAGGAACGGTACGCGATTCGCCGGGAGGGTCACGCCGCGACGAACCACGACGACGTGCAGGCTCGCACCCAGCAGATCGAACGAGGCGTTCGTCGGCACGGCACGCCCGGCAACACCGAGCAGCACGATGAAAGCGACCGCGAAAGCGTATGCTCGCATCTTCATGCGGCCGAAGTACGCGCGCCGCCGGCGATTGCCTCCCGGCAAGCGGACGGTCGCCGCATGGCGGGAGTATGCTACAGTAGTCTGCGATGATTGATGAGCGCGAGCTTCCCGCCCAGACGCTTGCCGACGTGGCCGGGATCGGCCGGTTCGCCGCGAGCATGGGCTGGGTGCCGGCGACGAGCGGCAATTTTTCGCGGCGGATCGACGACGCAACGATCGCGATCACGCGCTCCGGAGCCGACAAGGGTCTCCTGACGGCACGTGATATCGCGGTCGTAAGCCTCGAGGGCCCACTGCCGGCCGGCGTCTCAGCCGAGACGCCCCTACACGTCGCGCGTTACCGTTCCGGCCTCGCCGTCGGCGCCATCGTACACGTGCACACCGTTGCGGCGACCGTGCTCTCGCGGCTCGACCTCGCGCAAGGCGCCGTCACCGTTGAAGGCTACGAGATGCAGAAAGCGCTTTCGGGCATCTCGACCCACGAAGGCGCCATCCGGGTGCCCATTTTCTCTAACGCGCAGAATACGCGCGAGCTGGCCGAACGCATCGAAGCGTCGATCGGCGGCCACGCTCCCGTGCCGGGCTATCTGCTCGCGGGCCATGGCTTATATGCCTGGGGTGCAACCATGGCGGATGCCAAACGCCATCTAGAGGGCTTAGAGTTTCTGTTGCGTTGCGCGCTCGAGGAACGGAGGATCCGCGCATGACCACCACGCTGACCACCCTGCTGCGAGTATTCGACGAAACGAATCCGCACGTGCCCCTGCTCCAGACCGGCGACGGCTCGCGCATCGCGCAGGAGCTGGCCTCCATCGGCGTGCGCTTCGAGCGATGGGCCGCCGACGCGCACTTGGCGCCGGGCGCAGATCAAGCCGCGGTCGTCGAGGCATACCGCTCGTCGATCGAGCGCTTGCAGAACGAGTGCGGTTACCGGTCGGTCGATGTCATCCGGCTCGAGCGCGGTACGCCGAATACCGATCCGATCCGCAAGAAGTTTCTCGACGAGCACCGCCACAGCGAGGACGAAGTCCGGTTCTTCGTCGAGGGCCGCGGCGCGTTTTATTTGCACGTCGGGTCGCGCGTCTATCAAACGATCTGCGTCCGCGGCGACCTTATCAGCGTCCCCGCCGGGACCACGCATTGGTTCGACATGGGGCCGGACCCCGAGTTCACCGCGATCCGGCTCTTCGTCAATCCCGACGGTTGGGTGGCGAATTTTACCGGGAGCCCGATCGCGCAAGCGTTTCCAAAGCTCGACTCGTGAGCGTCCTGCGGGCCGACGTCGCGCTGATCGATATTGAAGGAACCGTCGGCTCGATCGCGTTCGTTCGGGATACGCTCTTTCCGTACGCAAAGGAACGCCTCGACGAATACGTCGCATTGCACGCGAACGAGCCGGAGATGCGCGCGTTGCTCGATGACGCCGCTCGCGAAGCCGGAGCTTCCGCCGGCGATCTCCCCGCCATCCTGCGGGCGTTGCATGCGTGGTCGGACGAAGACCGCAAGGTGACGGCGCTCAAGGCCATACAAGGCCGCATTTGGGAGGAGGGCTTCATTTCCAGCGGCATTCGCGGGCATCTCTATGACGATGCCGTCCAAGCGCTCCAACGCTTTCACACGAACGGCGTTCTGCTGTACGTCTATTCATCGGGCTCCGTACCGGCCCAGAAGCTGCTCTTCGGGCACAGCAGCGCGGGAGACTTGTTGCCGCTTTTCTCCGGTTTCTTCGACACGACGATCGGCGGAAAACGCGATGCCGCTTCGTACGCGCGTATCGCTTCCGAGATCGCCGTTCGGCCCGAACGGATCGTCTTCTTCTCGGATAACGCGTTCGAATTGCACGCCGCGCGCGATGCGGGCATGCAGACGGTACAGCTCGCACGGCCGCAAGACGGAACGCAGCCCAGCCCAAGCCATCGCTCCGAAACGAGTTTCGATGCGCTCAAGGTGCTGCCGGCGTGATCGATCGCTACTTCGAGGATTTTGCGGTCGGCGAAACCTTCGAGACGGCCGCGCATACGATCTCTCTGGACGAGAGCCTGGCCTTCGCACGGGCCTACGATCCGCAACCGTTCCATCTGGACGCCGAAGCCGCGCAGGCGAGCTTCTTCAAACGCCTCGTCAGCAGCGGATGGCAGACTGCCGCGGTCACGATGCGGCTGGTTGTCGAAAGCGGCGTTCTACGCACCACCGGCATCGTCGGCACCGGCATCGACGATCTTCGTTGGCTCGCTCCCGTCGTTCCCGGCGATACGTTGCGGGTACGCGGTGAGGTGATCGACCGGCAGCCATGGCCGGGTAATAAACGGCGCGGCACGTTGCGCGTTCGCTTGCTCACGCGCAATCAGGACGATCTTGTCGTCATGTCGCAGATCGCCAACCTCGTCCTGAACTATCGCGAGGGGTCCTAGCCGCTAGCGCGCCGGCGCGCCTTGCGCGAGTAACGCGTCGATGCACGCCACGGCTTCGTCGAAGCGTTCGTCCCATGGGCCGCGCAGCACGCGATAGGGCCGGTTAGTTCGTTCGAACTCGGCGATGAATCGCTCGTACATCCAAAACCGCGTGTGTTCGCCGTCGCGAATTTCGTCGGGCACGAACGGTACGTCGGGATAAGGCACCAGGTAACAGGCTATCCGCGAGGGGGGCAACGGCCACGTCGGCGGTTCCATCCCCAGATAGCGTTCGTGCCAGATACGCGTAGCGAGCGCGTCGGTATCGCAGATCAGCACGCGATTGGCGCGCCGCGCCGCCTCGTCTTCCCAGCGCTGCTGCTCGCGCGCGATATGGTAGAACTCATCCGAGCGCCATTTGCCAAGCAACCCGCGACGCTGCTTCGCGAGCGAATACTCGCGGCCGTACTCCGGCACCCAATTGGTTTGGAAATGCGTCGCGAGCCGCTGGCAGAGCGTTGTTTTGCCGGTCGATTCGGAGCCGATCACGCAGACGCGTTTGACGTAGTGCGCGCGAACCACGGGTGCGAGCCACTCCAAATTCTCCAGCGGCGCGCGACGGATCATCGTACTCGTGCACGGTACCCAGACGCGGTCGCGATCGACGTTGAACGCGCGCGCACCGAGTTGGCGGGCCAACTCTTCCCCGTAAGGCTCCGAGGAGAAGAACACGTTCGCCGGTTCGTCCAGGAACGCAGCTGCGTGGCTGCCCCAGCTCCGCGCATCGACTGCCTCCGGCACGTCCGTGACGATCCGTATCGTCACGTCGGGGTGAATCTCGCTCAGCCATCGCGCACGCGTCCGGACGTCGATCGTCTGCTCCGCATACTCCCACACCAGCACGGTCAAACGATCGACCTGCGAGCGGGCCACGTCTATGACCAACGAGTGGCCACGATGCGGCGGATCGAATTTCCCTACGACGACGCCCGTTGCATCCATACGCCCGTACGATGAAACGCCCCGGGAGCTTTCTCCTGGGGCGTTTCACTTTTTACACGTGAGCGGCTTCGGCTGCCGCGGTCGGAGGCTCGACCGAGGGGATCTTCTGGAATTTGAGCTTCTCCGGGTCGTTCTCGTCGACGTCGGCCAGAATATGGTCGCCGGATCCGAACGTCCCCTTGAGCATTTCTTCCGCGAGTTCGTCCTCGACGCTTCGCTGAATCGCCCGGCGTAACGGACGCGCTCCGTACTGCGGATCCCAGCCTTTCTTGGCCAGCAGGGCCTTCGCGGCTTCGGTCACCTTGAGCTCCATCTCTTGAGCCCGCACTTCGCGCATTACTTTCTCGAGCTCGAGCCCGACGATCTGTTCGATCTGCTCGCGCGTGAGTTGATGGAAGACGACGAGTTCGTCGACGCGATTGAGAAACTCGGGGCGGAAGGTGTGCTTGACCTCTTCCAACACCTTGGTCTTCATCCGCTCGTACGCCTTGGCTTCATCGTCTTCCGAGGCTTTCTGCGGGCGGAAGCCGATATCGGACGTCGTCTGCATGCCGGTGGCACCGACGTTCGAGGTCATGATGATCACGCAGTTTTTGAAGTCGACTTGCCGCCCTTGCGAATCGGTCAAACGGCCGTCGTCGAGCATCTGCAGCAGCAGGTTGAAGACGTCGGGATGGGCTTTTTCGATCTCGTCCAGCAGCACGACGGAGTATGGGCGACGACGCACCGCTTCGGTAAGCTGCCCGCCCTCTTCATAGCCGACGTATCCCGGAGGCGCGCCGATCAAGCGCGAAACCGAGTACTTCTCCATGTACTCCGACATATCGATGCGAATCATCGATTCGTCATCGTCGAAGAGAAACTCCGCGACGCTCCGAGCGACTTCGGTCTTGCCGACGCCGGTTGGGCCGAAGAACAGGAACGATCCGATCGGCCGGCTCGGGTTCTTCAATCCGGCGCGCGAACGGCGGATCGCACGGGTGATGACCTCGATCGCTTCCTCTTGGCCGACGACGCGCTTATGTAACGAGACCTTCATATTCAGAAGTTTCTCGGTTTCGGCTTGCGCGAGGCGGCTGACGGGAATCTTGGTCCATGCCGCGACGATCTCCGCAATGCTCTCTTCGGTTACTTGCAGGATGTTTTCGGCTTGGGCCTTTTTCTTCTCTTGCCAGGCCTGTTCGAGCGTCGCGCGTTCGAGACGCAGCTTCTCTTCGCGATCGCGAATCGAAGCGGCACGATCGAACTCCTGATTTTTGACGACCGCTTCTTTCTCGGCCACGACCTTACGTAGCTGCGTATCGATATCGCGAATCGCTTGCGGCGGCAATGTCGCCTGTAGGCGCACGCGCGAGCCCGCTTCGTCGATCAGATCGACGGCTTTATCGGGCAAAAAGCGATCGGTGATATAGCGATCGGAAAGCTTGGCCGCGGCGGATAACGCGCCATCGGTAATCTGCACCTTGTGGTGCGCTTCGTAACGGTCGCGCAGACCGCGCAAGATCTCGATCGTTTCGTCGATCGAGGGCTCGCCGACCATCACGGGCTGGAAACGCCGCTCGAGGGCGGAGTCTTTCTCGATATGCTTGCGGAATTCGTTGAGCGTAGTCGCGCCGATGCATTGCAGTTCGCCGCGCGCGAGCGCCGGCTTGATGATGTTGCTGGCGTCGATCGCCCCTTCGGCCGCGCCGGCGCCGACCAGCGTGTGCAACTCATCGATGAACAGAATGATCTCGCCCGCAGCGCCGCGGATCTCGTCCATGACGCGCTTCATGCGTTCTTCGAACTCGCCGCGATATTTCGTACCGGCGACCAAACCTGCGAGATCGAGCGTGATCACGCGCTTGTCGCGCAACGGCTCCGGAATCTCGCCCTTGATGACGCGCTGCGCCAAGCCCTCGGCAATAGCCGTCTTACCGACGCCGGGTTCGCCGATTAACGCGGGATTATTCTTCGTGCGACGCGCCAAAATTTGGATGACGCGCTCGATTTCGTTATTGCGGCCGATCACAGGGTCGAGCTTATTCTCGCGCGCAAGCGTCGTGAGATCGCGACCGTATGCGTCCAGCGTCGGCGTCTTGCTCTTACCCTTGGGCGCGGGCGGCTGCCCTTCGGCTCCCAACAGCGAGGTCGTCTGCACGCGCACCTTGGCGGGATCCACGCCGAGATTGGTGAGCACGCGCGCCGCAACGCCTTCGCCTTCGCGAATCAGGCCCAGCAGCAGATGCTCCGTGCCGATGTAATTATGGTTGAGTTGACGAGCCTCTTCGAAGGCCAGTTCGATGACGCGCTTCGCGCGCGGCGTAAAAACCATCTCTTGCTGGACGGTTTGGCCACCACGTCCGACGATCGCCTCAACTTCCTGGCGAACTTTGGCTAGATTGACGCCGAGCGATTCGAGAACCTTAGCGGCGAGGCTCTCGCCTTCGGAAATGATGCCGAGCAGAATGTGCTCGGTACCGATATAATTGTTCCCCAAACGCTGCGCTTCTTCTTGAGCGAGAACGATGCTGCGTCTCGCGCGCTCGGTGAACGGTTCCCACATCGACATGGTCTTTGAACTCTTCCTTTGGTATGTCCGTACCGCGTACGGACGCTGTTCCTCTATGAACTCTACCCTTAGTCAACGGGTTTCGTGACACTCCTTCGACGGTACTCTATAAAACCGAGAAGCGCAGACCAAGAAAGCCGGCGGTCGTTCCGTTCTGTTGCGTGCCGCGATAGATGCGCACCTCGATCGTGGTGAACGGCGCGATCGGCTTCCCGGCAAAGACGGTAAGCACGGGACCAGGCGTCCGGCCGGTCGATAGGGTGCCCACGCCCAAGCCCGCCCCGACATAAGCGCCGCCGAACCCGCCGCCGGACAAGCCGCGAACCTCAGCGGTGAGCGCGTACCCCCCTTGCTTGGTTGCCGGTATCAGGAGGGAGGCTTGAATTTGAATCGGCAGCGCCGGAATGGACTCAGCCGTGCTCAGGATCGCCGCAGCGCCCACTTGCGAGGGCGTGTCCGTGGCGTAGACTCCCGCGGCGGCTGAGACATCGGCGAGCGCTGGGGCCCGTAGCCCCACGATCGTCACGATGATGGCGATAAACGTCAGGGCCGTAGTTCGCATGCCGCGCCTTTGGCCACACTCGCCCGCAAGGCCTCGTTCTCCCGACCCGGAACCCTGGTATCCCCCGCCGCAGTTGTAAGGACACCATGCCGACCGTAGAACAGATCCGTACCTCGCTCGAAAAAGTAAACGACCCCGAACTCAACCTTGGGATCCTAGACCTCGGTCTCGTTTACGACATCTCCGTCGAAGGCGATACCGGCGAGCACGTGACCGTCGTGATGACCCTCACCTCGCCGATGTGCCCGGTCGGACCGCTCTTTAAAAAATCCGTCGAAGAGAACGTGAAAGCCGTCGAAGGCGTCAAGAGCGCCACCGTCGACATTACGTTCACGCCGCCGTGGGACCCCAACACGATGGCCACCGAGGACGTTAAAGCCGCGCTAGGCATATGGTGAGTTCGCGCTTCGCGCGAACTCGTCGCGTTTGGCGCTTCGCGCCAAGCCGCCCGCGGGATTCGTGAATTCGCGTTTCGCGCGAAATCTTTGCGAGTGGTTATTGGGTGAGGGTTTTTAGTATGGAGGCCGAGTCGATGATGGCTAGGGTGGCGGTGGCGTGGGCGATGAGGCGATTGCGGGAGTCGTAGACGCGGCCTTCGGACGTCGCGGTCGTCGCGCCGATGTGCACGACGGTGCCGCGTGCGACGATCTTTTCGCCGTTCGGAAAGAGCGGGCGCACGAACTGCACGTTGAGGTTCCTCGTCGTGCACATCTTCCCGGTCGGAAGTTTTGCGATCACGCACAGGGTTAGGGCCGTATCGAGCAGCGTGCTCGTTATGCCGCCGTGGATCACGCCCGCGGGATTGGCCATCCATTCGTGCGCGTGCATGGCGAACGCGATGCTGCCGTCCTCGATCGATTCCGGATACATACCGATTAATTCGGCCACCGGCGCAGAGGGGAATCTGCGTTCCAGCAACCCCTGCAGCCACGATTGATTTTCGCTTGAGAACACCGCGCGCGCAACCTCGCGCGGGTCCTCCCAAGTGAAGCATCGTTCGCGCGGATTCTCGCTCATCGTCGTCCTTTCAACGGGTTCACAATCCCAGGAAGTCGGTGACCGACGGCCAGAGCGTGTTTGCGTAACGAGCCCTAAAAAACCCGAGGTGCCCGACGGGTTCCAAGCCCAGTGCCGCCGGGTCGAGCACGAGCTGCTCCGTCTTGGCGTGCGTATACCAACCGGCGAGTGCCTCGCGAGCCGGAGCCGTCGCCCACAGGTCGTCCGCGAGGCCGATCATCAGCGTGGGCGCGGTGTAGGTCGATGCTCGAGCGAGCGCGACGGCCATCGACGGATCGTCGTAAAAATAGCCCGGGCTGTTGCACCAGCGGCGCCACTCGCGCATGATGCCGCCGGCGAGATCTTCGCCTAGCCCCAAGCGCGAACCGGGAACGTAGCCGAGCGCGCGCATCGCGAGCGGAGCTAACACGTTGAGCAACAACCAGACTCGATAGCGCTCGCCCGGCGCGCAGAAACGCCAATAGCCGGATTGACACGCCACCGTTACCGAGCGCGCGACGAGCGCGTTATTCGGCGCGAGCAACAGGGCGTGGCCGCCGAAGGAGTGTCCGACCGTCATGATGGCGCGGTCGCCATAGCGATCCTTCATCCACGCGAGGACGCCGGCGAAATCGAGTTCGCCCCAATCGCGCATCCGCGCGTCGGAATGACGGAGCACCCCGGGCGGTTCGCCGCTTCCGCGGTAGTCGTACGTCAATACCGCGACGCCCCGCTCCGCCAGCCACTGCGCGAAGGCGCGGTAATAGCCGCGCGGCGTTGCGGTCGCAGCGCTCACGATCACCGCCGTGCGCGGACGTTCGGGCTCGAACAGCGTCGCGTGCAATCCGCGGCCATCGAGCGCCGTAACGAGAAGATCGCGCGACTCCACTTGCATAAGCTGCCGTCCGTTCCGGCTATGGAAAGCCCCTTCCTGTGGCGAAACCTCCGGCTCTGATGTGCGAGTCTAGCGAGCGATGATGCACGACGAACACCTAGTCGAATACGGCACGCGGCGTTGGCTCATCGTGGCCGGCGTCATGCTGGCGACCCTGCTGCAAGTCCTCGACGCCACCATCGTCAACGTCGCGCTACCGACGATCCAGGGCAACATGGGAGCGAACTTCGACGACGGTGCGTGGATCGTTACCGCCTACATCATCGCGGCCGTTATCGTCATCCCGCTAACGCCGTGGTTGCAGCAAGTCTTCGGCCGCAAACAATACTACGTGGCGGCCATCATCGGGTTTACGATCGCCTCCGCGCTCTGCGGACTCGCGACGTCGCTCGATCAACTGATCTTTTTTCGCGTGCTGCAAGGGCTGTGCGGCGGCGGTCTCATTGCAACCGGTCAAGCGATCATGCGCGATACGTTTCCAGCCAAGGAGCTGGGCAAGAGCCAAGCGCTCGTGTCCATCGGTGCGATCGTCGGGCCCTCGATCGGTCCGACGCTCGGCGGAGTGTTGACCGACGCGCTGTCGTGGAACTGGATCTTCTACGTCAACATCATTCCGGGCATCGTCGCCGCACTCTTGTGCGCGGGCTTCCTGCGCAATCCGCCCAAACGCGGGAAAGCATCGGTGGACGCGGTCGGCTTGGGTTTGATGGCGCTCGGCTTAGGCTGCCTCCAGTACGTGCTCGACGAGGGCGAGCGCAACGACTGGTTCAACAGCCATCACATCTTCGCGATCGCCGTCGTTTCCGCGGCCTCGCTGGTGACGTTCGTGTACTGGGAGTTGCGGGTGGTCGAGCACCCGATCGTCGACCTGCGCATCCTCTTGCGCAATCGCACCGTCGCGGCAGGCTGCCTGCTCGCCATGACGCTGGCTTTCGGGCTATTCGGCGGCGTCATTCTCTCGCCGCAGTTCCAACAATCGCTACTCGACTTCACGGCGACGCTCTCGGGTTTGTCGATCTTGGTGCGGGCGGCGGCGATTATGCTCATGACGCCCGTCACGCTGTACGCGCTCAATCGGTTCCATGTAAAACCGCAAGTGCTCCTCGGGGTCGGGTTCGTCATCGTCGGCATCGCGAACATCATGACCGCCGCGGTCATCACGACCAACAGTTCGTTCGGAACGTTCGTACCGCCGCTCTTTCTGGGCGGCATCGGCTTCGGGATGATCTTCGTGCCGCTCTCGGTCGCCGTGCTCAGATCCGTACACGGCATCGATACCCAGAAGGCCACGTCGCTGCTCAGCCTGTGCCAGCAGCTCGGCGGGTCGATCGCCACGGCCACCCTCGTGACCCTGCTCGACCGCCGCAGCGCCTTTCATCAAGATATCCTGGCCGGGAACGTCACGCTGCGCAATCTAGCGGTACAGCACGCCGAGCAGATGCACGGGAGCATCGCGCAGGCCGCGGCGATCGTCGCGCAGCAAGCGCATACCATGGCCTTTGCCGACGCGTTCTTCTTCCTGGGCGTGGTCACGCTCGTCTTAACGCCGATGGTCCTCTTGCTGCGCACACCACACGGGGTGCCGGTCCCCATGCATGCAGCCGCCTTGGAGTAACCCGATGAAACCGTCCTGGCTCTCGCGTCTGCGCATTCCGGTCATCGGCGCACCGCTCTTCATTATCTCGAATCCCAAGCTGACGATCGCGCAGTGCACCGGGGGCATCGTGGGATCTTTTCCGGCGCTCAACGCTCGTCCGGCCGCCCAGCTCGACGAATGGCTCGATGAACTCACACGCTCCCTTGCAGACTGGGACGCGCGCCATCCCGATCGGCCCGCCGCGCCGTTTGCCGTCAATCAAATCGTCCACAAGTCCAACGATCGCTTAATGGACGACCTCGCTCTGTGCGTCAAGTATCGCGTGCCGATCGTCATCACGTCGCTCGGAGCCAACGAAGAAGTCAATGCCGCGATCCACGAATACGGCGGCACCGTCTTGCACGACGTCATCAACCAACGGCACGCCCACAAGGCGATCGAGAAAGGGGCGGACGGTTTGATTTTAGTGGCCGCCGGCGCCGGCGGCCACGCCGGAACGCTATCGCCGTTTGCCCTCGTCGCCGAAACGCGAGCGTGGTTCGACGGCCTCATCGCGCTCTCCGGATCGATTGCGACGGGCGGCGGCGTGCTGGCCGCGCAAGCGATGGGCGCCGACGTTGCGTATATCGGCTCGGCATTCATCGCGACCGGCGAAGCCAACGCTTCGGACGCGTATAAGGACGGCGTCGTCCGCGGCGACGCGAGCGAGATCGTCTACACCAACTTGTTTACCGGCGTGCACGGCAACTACCTCAAAGCCTCGATTCGCGCGGCCGGGCTCGACCCCGATCGCCTGCCCGAATCCGATCCCTCCAAGATGCACTTCGGCGATGGCGCCGCCAAAGCGTGGCGAGATATTTGGGGCGCGGGCCAAGGCGTCGGGTCCGTGCGCGAGGTCGTTCCGGCGCACGCGTTGATCGAGCGGCTCGCGCGGGAGTACGACGCCGCCTTGGCCCGCATCGTCGCGGAAGGCCGATTTCGAGCCTCCGTGCAAGCCTGATCGTCGATGAAGACGCACCAAGAGAAGTACGCCGAACTCGAGCGCCTGCGTGCCCGCGCGCAGGCTCCCGCCGGCGAAGATGCGATCGCCAAGCAGCACGCCCGCGGCAAGCGCACCGCGCGCGAGCGCATCGAACGCCTGGTCGACGACGGGTCGTTTACCGAGCTCGATCGTTTCGCCGTCCATCGCACCAGCGCGTTCGGTCTGGACGAGCGCGAATTTCTCGGCGACGGCGTGGTAACGGGGCGGGCCACCATCGACGGCCGGCAAGTCTTTCTCTTTTCGCAAGACTTCACCGTGCTCGGCGGATCGCTCGGCGAAGTCTTTGCCGAGAAAATCTGTAAGGTGATGGACCTTGCCGTGCGCACCGGATCGCCGATGATCGGCATCAACGACTCCGGCGGAGCGCGCATTCAAGAGGGGGTCGTTTCGCTCGGCGGCTATGCCGAAATCTTCTGGCGTAACGTGCAGGCCAGCGGCGTCGTGCCGCAACTCTCGCTCATTGCGGGCCCTTGCGCCGGCGGAGCCGTTTACTCACCGGCGATCACCGATTTCGTGCTGATGACCGAAGCGATCTCGCAGATGTTCATCACCGGCCCCGAGATCATCAAAACCGTCACCGGCGAAGACGTCACCTTCGAGCAACTCGGCGGTGCGACCACGCATGCGAGCAAGAGCGGCGTCGCGCATTTGGTCGGGGCAGACGAAGACGAGGTGTGCGAACTCACGCAGACGCTATTCTCGTATATCCCGCAGAACAATCTCGAAGACCCGCCGCGCTTCGCCTGCGACGACGATCCGCAGCGCGTGAGCCCGAAACTCGACGACGTGGTCCCCGACTCGCCCAACAAGCCCTACGACATGCACGCGGTACTCGAAGAGGTCTTGGATTACGGAGATTTCTTCGAAATTCAGCCGCTCTACGCGCCCAATATCCTCATCGGCTTCGGGCGCGTCGCCGGGCGTAGCGTCGGCATCGTCGCGAATCAGCCGAGCATTCTAGCCGGCGTCCTCGATATCAAGTCGTCGATCAAGGCGGCCCGGTTCGTGCGCTTCTGCGATGCGTTCAACATCCCGCTGGTCACCTTCGTCGACGTGCCCGGCTTCCTCCCCGGGACCGATCAGGAGTACGGCGGCATCATCGTCCATGGGGCAAAGCTGCTGTACGCCTATGCCGAGGCCACGGTCCCGAAGATCACGATCATCACGCGCAAAGCCTACGGCGGCGCCTACGACGTTATGGCCTCCAAGCACATCCGCGCCGACATCAACCTCGCGTGGCCGACGGCCGAGATCGCGGTGATGGGCGCCGAAGGAGCGGTCAAGACGATCTTCCGACGCGAAATCGCCGCCGCCGCAGATAAAGACGCAAAGATGAAGGAACTCATCGACGATTACACCGAGCGCTTTGCCAACCCGTACATCGCGGCGCAGCGCGGCTATGTGGACGACGTCATCGAGGCGCATCGCACGCGCGGGGCCATCGCCAACGCTCTGGCGATGTTAGAGAACAAACGCGTCGAGCGCCCCAAACGCAAGCACGGCAACATTCCGCTCTAGCTACGGCGCAGGGGCCTATGCGCCGCCCGAATTAGCCGCGAGCGCGGCAAGGAATCCCTGGGCGCGTTTGCTCGCGTTAAATTCGACGATCTCGTATTGCGAGACGCCTTCGCGCACGAAGGGATCTTCCGCCAGCGCGCGTTCGACGGCTTCGCGCGGAGCATCCGTCGTCACGATCACGCCCCCGGTCCGCGGCTCACGAGAGCCCGAAACCACAAAGAGCCCGGCATCGTAGTAGCGGTCGAGAAACGCGCGGTGCTCGGCCAGAACGCGGTCGACTTCTTCGAGCGGTTTGACATACCGTGAGAGCAAGAGAAACATGCGGTCCTTCTTCTAATTAATCGTCGAGTGAGACGGTGTAGGTCGGTGCATCCGGGCCAGCCGCGGCGCCGGGGCGGTGCACGATCGAGGTGCCCAGCGCGAAGAATTCGATCACGTGCGGCTGCCAGATCCAACTCCGCTCGCTGATCGTCATGCCGACCACGCCTTCGGCTTGGTGCGCCTCGGCCTCAGCCTGCATCCGCGACATCGCGAGCTCGCGCGCGTCGTAGATCGCCTCTGTATAATTGGAGAGTTCGACGTTCGCGCCCCACGTGCGCAGCGATTGCATGAAGCCTTGATGCGCGACGTGATAGACGCAATTGCCCATCACAACTTCGACCGGAATGTATCCGGCTTGGTAGATCTTGTAGAAATCTTGCATCGAAAAGTCGCTGGTAAACGGCTTTCCGTGCACGGTGCGGTGCGATTCTCCGGCCGGCGCCTTGACCGCAGTGCCGAGCGCCGTAAACTCCAACGCGCTTTCGGCCCAATTATAAGCGATCACGTTGATGCGTACGCCGACGATGCCGTCGGCGCCGAGCACGTCGGCTTCTTCTTCCATGCGCTTTATTGCGAGTTCGCGCGCGTGGTACATCGCCGCCGAAAGATACTCGAGTTCCTGATTCTGGTAGTAATTGCCGTATTGTATGCCTACGTGATAGATCGAACTGCCGAGCACGAGGCCCAGCGGCTTCATGCCGAGGCGATCTAACAGGACGAATTCGTTAACCGACAGGTCGCTCGTCCAGAGCGCTTTACCGCCCTCGCCCGACATGCGGCGCAAGCGCGCGATCGCGTCCTGCGGTACCCCGCCGGCCGTATGCAGCGGCTCCTCGCCGATCCCGGCCGATTGCTGTTGCTGCTGCGGTGGTTGGCCGCCCCGAAAGCCGAAGAATCCCATCTCGTCTATCTCTCTATCCGCGAACGCACGAACTAGCGCAAAAGCGCGCCGATCGCATCGGTATGTACCGCTTGGGTACGAGCGAACGCCTCGATATCCTCGAACAGCGCTCGTATCCACTCGTCCAATGCAACCGCCTCGGTACGAATGGCGACGCCTCGCACGATCTTCGCGCACGCGGCATCCAGGGCGCCGCTTGGGTCTGCCGAGAGCGTGTAGCGATAGCGGTCCGCCCCGACCGGCACGGTGATCGCGACGCGTCGCACGGGCCCGCGGCCGAACAGGCCTCCGCGTTCGATTTCGACCAGATGCGGGATAGCTAGCGCAAATCTTCGCGCGATCGATTCAAGACGATCCGAGGGCTTGGGAGCCTCTCGCCCGATGGCATCCAAAAAGCGTTGGGCGATGTGCGGCTGCGCATCCGGTAGTGCCGCGACGGGCTCGGGTAGCGCATCGAGCGAGCCCAGGCGCTCGCTCAAAAAACGGCCATTCGTCGAAAGTGCGCTCCGCGCGGATTCGGCCAGACGCTCGACTTGCTGCGAGCAGGCACGCTCCAAAATTGAGAGTTGCTCGATCAGCAAGGCATCGGCGCTTGGCTGCGACCCCTTCGGCAGGCTCCGCAGCGCGGGCGGAATCGCCTCGTAGGCGGCGATCGTCTCGGGAAGATAGCGGCTGCGGGTCTCTCGCAACGCGTAGGCGTCCTCCCCCTCGCGCGCATCCAGGCCGTACGATTGCGCGGTATCGAGGAGGTTCTGTATCCGCTCGACGATCTGCGCCGCCTCGGGCGGGATCTTCACGTGAGACGCTTCCTCGCCGCATCGACCTCGGTCGTCAGTGCGTCGATCGTCTGCTCCATGCTCTGTGCGGCGCGCCCTTTATACGCATCCAGCGCGTCCATCGCTGCGTATATCCGTTCGAACGCGCGATGTAACGTCTCGAGATCGACGCTAGGAGCGGTCGCTTGCTGGTAGATCGCAACCCCCTGCTCGCCCAGCATCTTCGACGTCGATTCGATCATGGAGTTCGTCGTATTTTGCAGCGCGGAGATTTGGCTCAAGACCAGCTTCTGATTGGTCAACGCCTGGGCCGTCGCCACGGCCGTGCGCAGCGCGCCCAGCGTCGTGGACGTGGCGCGATCGACGCCTTTGATCAACTCGCCGTTGTTTTTCTTGATCAGGTCGAGCGCTTGATACCCCTGCACGTTCACGGCCATCTGCGTGAGCAGATCGGTCCGTTTCTGACGCAGCGGGAACAGCGCGTCCTCGCGCAGTTTCTTTGCCCGCGCCGGGTCGCTGGTCTCGTAGCCGGCAATGCGCCCTTCGAGTGCGGCATCGAGTTGCGCGCAGAGATAGATCGCAAGTTGCAGCTTGCGCATCTGTTCCCACATCGCGACCTTCTGCTCTTCGATTGCGGCATTATCGCGCAGCAATTCGTCGCGCCCGCGATAGAGCGAATCCACGATCGCACCAAGGTGGGCTTGGGCGGATTGATACTCATCGAAATAGCTCCGCAACGCGCTGCCGAACGGAATCAACCCCAGCAGACGGCGCGGTTCGAAGAGATTTCCTCTTTTTGACGGGTCGAGCGATTCGACCGTATTGCGCAGATCGACCAGACTCTTGGCAACAGTTGAATTTGCCGCCATCGGACCCTCGCGCAACGCTCGCAACGGCCGTTCGAGGAGACGGTTCGAAGCGGCGCCGGCGTCGCGAATTTCATCGCGTCCGATCGCCTCGACCGCCTCGATTTTTGCCCGAAACGCCGCGTCGTCGACATCCAGGCGCCCGAGGTCGTCGACAAAAGCCGCTACGCGCGCATCGGCCGAGGCGACGTCGCCCTGCTCGAGTCGAACGCGGGCGCCTGCGGATTCGGCCGATACCGGCGCGACCGGCTCGGGTGGTGTAAGCGCGAGCTCGTCGCTCGCCGATGGCTGCTCGGACATGCCGGTGCCCTTCTCCCGAGAGGACGCCGCCCCTTGCGCTGGTATCTAACCGGCGTGAAACTACTTGAAGGGAAACGCGCCCTCATTACGGGCGTGGCCAATCGCTGGTCGATCGCGACCGGGATCGCCCGCCGCATGCACGAGCATGGCGCGCAACTCGCCTTTACCTATCAGGGCGAACGCGTGCGGGACGAAGTGGAGAAACTCGCGGCGGAGCTGGGTGGAGGCCCGGTCGTCGCCTGCGACGTCTCCGACGATGCTTCGCTAGCCGCGATGCGTGAAGCCCTGGCGCCGTTCGGCAAGCTCGACGCGCTCGTCCATTCGATCGCCTTCGTCAATAAAGAAGACCTCGCGGGCCGCGTGTACGACACGTCGCGAAACGGCTTCACGACGGCGCTCGACATTTCGTCCTACTCGCTGATCGCGCTGGTCAATACGCTACGCGAAGGGATGAACGACGGCGCATCGGTGATGGCGCTCTCCTATCTCGGTGCCACGCAGATCGTTCCCAACTACAATATCGCCGGCATCGCCAAAGCCGCCCTCGAATCGATCGTCCGCTACCTCGCGTACGATCTGGGCGAGCGCGGCATCCGCGTCAACGCGATCTCGGCCGGCCCGATCAAGACCGCGAGTTCCCGTCAAGTCGGCGGATTCTCTCGCATTCTCGACGTCGTACCGAAGGTCGCACCGCTTCGCCGCAACATCACCGCCGACGACGTCGGCGATACGGCCGTCTATCTGGCCTCCGACCTCTCGCGGTCGATCACGGCCGACGTCCATTTCGTCGACGCGGGATACCATGCGATGGGAATGTACCCGCCGGATTTCAACTCGTGATCGAAGTTCTCGGGCCGGCCGGCGAAGACGAGATCGCCGCGATAGCCGCGGTCTTGGCAACGTTCGACGTGCCGGCGGACCGATCGCCGGCATCCACCGGGAGCGCGTGGAAACTCGCGATGCGCCTGCCGGACGCCGATCGCGACGATATCCGTGCCTGCACGTTCACCCACGCATCCAATCGCTGGTAGGGGCCCACACCACTCGATGTTCTCCAAAATACTCATCGCCAATCGTGGCGAAATAGCGGTACGCATCCTGCGCACGGCTCGCGAGATGGGCATTGCCTGCGTTGCCGTCTACTCCGAAATCGACCGCGACGCGCTGCACGTGCGCATGGCGGACGAAGCCTACCTTATCGGCGCGGCCGCGCCCAGCGAAAGCTATCTCAACATCGATCGTTTGATCGACGTCGCAAAACGCTCCGGCGCGCAAGCGATTCATCCGGGCTACGGCTTTCTCGCGGAAAACGCCGCGTTCGCGCGTCGAGTAGTTGGGGAGGGGTTGACGTGGATCGGCCCGCACGCCGATGCGATCGATGCGATGGGCGACAAGCTGCGCGCGCGCCAGGCCATGCAAAAGGCGAGCGTGCCGTTCGTGCCGGGCGGAACGCACGCCATCGAGGACGTTGCCCAGGCGATCGCGGCGGCCAAAGAGTTCGGATTGCCGTTGGCCCTCAAAGCTTCGGGCGGAGGCGGCGGCAAAGGCCTCAAGGTCGCCCGTACGCTGGACGACATCGAATCGGCGTTTACGAACGCCAAACGCGAGGCCGAGGCGTATTTCAAGAACGGCACCATCTATGCCGAACGCTATCTCGACAACCCCAAGCATATCGAACTGCAGATTCTCGCCGACAAGCACGGCAACACGGTTCACGTCGGAGAGCGCGACTGCTCGCTCCAGCGGCGGCATCAAAAGCTCTGGGAGGAGGCGCCGGCGCAGATTCCGGCGTCGGTCATCGCTCAACTCCGCGATGCGGGGATTCGCGCGGCGCAGGCGATCGGCTACGACTCGGTCGGCACGATCGAATGTTTGGTGAGCGGCGATGCGTTCTATTTTCTCGAAATGAACACGCGCATTCAAGTCGAGCACACGGTGAGCGAGATGATTTCGGGCATCGACTTGATTCGCGAGCAGATTCGCGTCGCGGCGGGCGAGCCGTTGGGCTTCACACAAGCCGACATCACCTTCCGCGGGGTGGCCATCGAAGGCCGCGTCAACGCGGAGGATCCAACGCAGAACTTCCGCCCGGCGCCCGGGACGATCGCGGCCTATCGCGAGCCCGCGGGCCTCGGCGTGCGCGTCGATACCGCGGCGTATCCCGGATATGCCATCACTCCCGACTACGATTCGATGATCGCCAAGCTCATCGTCTGGGCACCGACGCGCGAACAGGCGATCGCGCGCCTTGCCCGCGCGATCGACGAGTACGTGATCACCGGCGTTCCCACCACGCTTGCGCTCCTGCGCGCGCTCTGCGATTACGCCCCGGTGCGCGACGCGAGCTACGGTACCGCAACGCTCGAGCCGTTCGCTGCGACGCTCGCACCATCGGCCACCGCCGAGCCGCCCACGCCGTCGATAGGCGGCGCCCCGCCGAGCGACGAGGTACGCGTCGAAGTCAACGACCGGCTCTACCGCGTCCGCGTGATCGACCGGCCCGCGACCGGTAGCGCCACGAACGGTGCGCGCCGGAGCGCGCGTGCCGGAGCGGCCGGCAAGCGTTCGACGAGCGCACACGGCAACGCGATCCTCTCTCCCATGCACGGCGCCGTCATCGAATTGCGGGTTGAGCCCGGTCAAGAAATCGCAGAGCAACAGGTCGTCGCCGTCGTCGAGGCCATGAAGATGATGAACGAGATCCGCGCCCACCGCGCCGGAATCGCCGCAACGGTGCATGTCGCGGCCGGCGAGACGGTGGAGGCCGGAGCGCCGCTGGTGACGCTTGCCTAACCGCTTCGGAACGAAGTAGCAACCGTGGCGATAGCGAACCACCGGATATGGCCCGCGATCTCAACGCCAGCGGCATTCCGCTGGAACCCGTGTATACAGCCGAGGATCGGCCGCACTTAGATCTGGGCGAACCCGGACGATTCCCCTACGGGCGAGGTATCCGCAAGGATATGTACCGGGGACGGCTGTGGACGATGCGCCAATACGCGGGGTTCGCAACCGCCGCCGAATCGAACGCGCGGTACCGCTATCTCCTCGAGCACGGCACGACCGGACTTTCGGTGGCGTTCGATCTGCCGACGCAACTCGGCTACGATTCCGACGCACCGCAATCGCGCGGTGAAGTCGGCAAAGTCGGCGTCGCGATCGATGCGATCGGCGACATGGAAACGCTGCTCGACGGCATTCCGCTCGACCGCGTAACGGTTTCGATGACGATCAACGCGCCGGCATCGATTCTGCTCGCGATGCTCCTCGCCGTCGCGCGCAGGCGCGGGATTCCGTTTGCGGCGTTGGGCGGAACCGTTCAGAACGACGTACTCAAAGAGTACGTCGCCCGCGGAACGTATATCTATCCGCCCGAATCGTCGATGCGCTTGGTGACCGACGTGATGGCCTATTGCGCGCGCGAGGTGCCGCAATGGAACACGATCTCGATCTCGGGCTATCACATTCGCGAAGCCGGATCGACGGCACTGGAAGAGATCGCCTTTACGCTGGCCAACGCCAAATCGTATTTGCGCGCCGCTCGGGCGGCCGGGATCGACCTCGACACGATAGCCCCACGCCTCTCGTTTTTCTGGAACGCGCATAACGATTTCTTCGAAGAGGTCGCGAAATTTCGCGCCGCTCGCTATCTCTGGGCCCGTATCACGCGCGACGAGTTCGGGTGTAAAGATCCGCGCTCGCAGATGCTGCGTTTTCACACGCAGACCGGCGGTTCGACGCTCACGGCTCAGGAGCCCGATAACAACGTCGTGCGCGTCACCATTCAAGCGCTGGCCGCAGTGCTGGGCGGGACGCAATCGCTGCACACGAACGGCAAAGACGAAGCGCTCGCGCTGCCAACCGCCGAAAGCGCGAAGGTCGCGCTACGCACGCAGCAGATTATCGGCTACGAATCCGGCGTTACCGACGTGGTCGATCCGCTCGCCGGTTCGTACTATGTGGAATCGCTCACGGCCGATCTCGTCGAACGTGCATCGGCGCTGATCGCGCAGATCGATGAGATGGGCGGCAGCATAGCGGCCATCGAGAGCGGGTGGATGCAAACGCGCATCGCCGATTCGTCGTACGCCGCGCAGCAAGCGATCGAACGCGGAGAAGCCGTCGTCGTCGGCGTCAACCGCTTCGCCGAAGCGGCCGGTTCGGGCGCACGGATACCGCTCCAACGCATCGACGAACGGGTGGAACGAGAGCAGGTGCAACGCCTGCACGACTACCGGCGCAATCGCGACGAGCGCATCGTTGCGGAGCGTTTGAGCGCCGTGCGCGCGGCGGCGGCCGGGCACGACAACCTCATGCCGCACTTTCTCGAAGCCGTCGACTCCGGTGCGACGCTCGGGGAAATCTGCAATGTCCTGCGCGACGTATTTGGTGTCTATCGCGCCAAGGAGGCCATTGCGTGACCATCGATCACATCGCCATCGTGGTGAAAGACCTCGAGGCGACCATCGATCTCTACGTCCGGACGCTCGGCTTCAAACAGCTCTATCGCGAGACGATTCTCGATCAAGGCGTCGAAGCCGTCGGTTTGGCCGCGGGGGATTCCGCGATCGAACTCCTGCGCCCGTTGGACGAACGCTCGCCGATCGCGGTATTTCGGGGCGAGGCCGCAACCAAGCTCCACCACACCGCGTATCGCGTGGACGATATCGAAGCGAAGCTCGCCGAACTGCGCGCGAAAGGCGTGCGGCTCATAGACGAGCATCCGCGCGCTGGGGCGCACGGCAACGCGATCGCGTTCCTTCATCCGAAATCGACCGGCGGCGTGTTGATCGAACTCTGCCAGCCGACGAACGCTGACGAACGCTAAGGAATAGTCGGAGCCAATCGCACGCGAATCTTCGTTTCGAAGGTTCGGTTCCAGGGCAGTGTGATGCGCATGAACGCAATGTGATGGTCGGGGTACAGTTGCGGGAGCAGCATGACCGCCTGTTGCCAGAGTAACGCGTTGTTCAATGCCTCACTTTGCGCGGCCACCGAGCGCACGAGATACGTGTGGTCGGTAACACCCTGCGCATCCAGCGCGGCGTTGAGTTGCGGGCGAACGACGGCATGGAAGGCATCGTCGTCGAGAAAACGCATAAACGTAAAGTCGCGATGCGCCAACGCATCGTACGATCCGGAGCGCCGGCCGGCTCCGGCGGCAACCGCTTCTGCCAGAGCCGTTCCGACCGTATTCGCGTCGGTATTCCAGGCCGCGTAGGCTTCGAGTCGCCGAGCGATGCCGTCGCGCAGGATGCGCGCCGCGAATGCCGCTTGCGACGCATAGGTGGGTTCGAGAAAGGATAGGTCCGCGAGCGCGACCCGACGGTGCGCGGCGAGGTCGGCGCGCATCTCGGTAACGAACGCGTCGTCGAGCGCCTGCGTCGTTTCGGGAACGCGTACGTCGAGCACGATGTCGGGATCGCGTTCGACGAGCCGTCCGCCGCACAGCGCGATGAGGTGCCCGATCGTCACCCCGATCGGCGCGAACTCCAGCGGATCCTGATAGGTCGCGCCCTGGGGCGTGGAATAGCGCACCGCTACGCGCGGTGTCCAACCGATGCGGCGTGCGAGGGCGTGCGCGACGAGCACCATGCCGAGTTCGTCGGCACCCGGTTCGATCGCGATCCGGCCGGCCGCGCCGCTCGCCTGCGCCGCTTGCTCTAGGCCGTAGACATCCTTGACGTGCAGCCCTACCGGCCCCGCGTCATCCTGCCCCAGCACGAGCCGGTTCACCACGCCCGCCGGGACCGTGTCGATGAGCGTACGATCCACGGCATAGTTGCGCGCGCGAGCGGCAAGGTACGCATCGAACGCGGGGCCCGCCTCGGCGCGCAATTTTTCCGCTTGTTCGCGTTCTTGCGGTAACGGCGGATCGTGCAAGTTCGCATACTGCTGCAGGTACGTCCAGGTCGGATACGCCGCGAAAAATCCGGCCGCGGAGCCGATCGCCGGAACGCCGGTGGGCGCCAAACGCATGATGGTGCCGAACGCCGCAATCCACGCATGCGGATGCGTGGCGCGCACCTGCCGCAAGGCGCGTAAGCGAAAGTACCCGTCCTGATACGACGCGCTATCGGGAACGCGCGAAGCGACCAGCCCGCCATACACGAGCATGTCGCTCGAAAGAACGATCGCGCCGGCGCCGCGGTTCTGGGGCCCGTTGAGCCAAGCGATGATGCGGTCCGGTTGGCCCGGGTGCAAGTAATGGCCCAGCAAGGGGCGCGGCGGAACGCGCACGGGCACGCCCGCGATGCGGCCGAGCATCACCGGCAGTTGCACGGTGACGGGCCGGTCGTCCAACGGAACCAGCGCGATAAACGAGAGTAGGAGCGCGAGCCATTGCACGATGCGATTAGGCTCGCGACAACGTGCGGAGGATTGCTGTTTGCCTCACAGCACCTCGCGCAGGACGCCGCCGCGAGCGTCCAAGAGCGCGCTGGCCGCATCCGATGAAATGCCGCGGAAGGCCATGACCACCGCGACCTTGACGCGCCCGTCCGCACCGTCGAGCAACTGCCGCGCGCGCTCGCGATCGACGCCCGCGATGCTCTGCACCAACCCGAGCGCGCGTTCGCGCAGCTTCTGATTGCTCGCGACGACGTCGACCATGAGATTGCCGTGCACTTTGCCTAGGCGTACCATGATCGCGGTCGAGAGCGTGTTGAGCGCAATCTTTTGCGCCGTGCCGGCGACCATGCGGGTGGAACCGGCAATCGGTTCGGGGCCGGTCTCCAGCCACAGTACGCGCTCCGCCGCCGCGCCGAGCGGCGAAGGCATTGCGTTGACGATCGCCACGGTGAATGCGCCGGCCGCGCGCGCCGCTTCCACGGCCGCGATGGCATAGGGTGCGCCGCCGCTGGCCGAAAGCGCGACGAGCGCATCGGTAGGTGCGATGTGTCCGCGCATCGCGGCGGCGCCTGCCGCGCGGTCGTCTTCAGCGCCTTCGACCGCGGAACGCAGCGCCGCGTCGCCGCCCGCAATGTGCGCGCAGACGAGATGCGGCGGCGTACCGAACGTCGGGGGCATTTCGGATGCATCGAGGACGCCCAGCCGGCCGCTCGTGCCGGCGCCGACGTAGTGCAATCGCCCCCCCGCACGCACGCACGCGACGAGCGCATCGACGATCTCCGCAAGCTGCTCGGAACGTGCCGCTATCGCATCGGCCGCACGGCGCTGCTCGTGAGCCAGAACGGTCACCAGTTGCCGCGTCGAAAGGGCATCGATAGTCGCAGTGCGCGGGTTTGCCGCTTCGGTCTGTGGGATCCGCGTCACGCCTGCTCTCCAAGGCTTTGCGCGAGTGCGAGAGCTCCCAGCGCCGGATCCGGCGGCTGCTTGCGCGGGACGACGTGCGGTAATTCGTTGGAGACGCGCGTCTCGATGAGATAGGTTAAAAGGCTGTTCTTAGCCAGTAGGCCGCCTGCAAAGAGCAGCGGCAGTTCGCGGCCCTCGACCCCGGCGCGACGCACCAGCGACTTGACCAAATCGAAGAGTTCGAGGGCTGCGGCCTGCACGATTTTCGCCGCGCTGCGCTCGCCCGCATCGGCGAAATCGAGCGCTACCGCAGCGATTGCCGCGATCTCCGTTACGGGACGCTCCGCTTGATAGATGCGCGCGATCGTCTCTTGCGCGCTGTCCACGCCCAGGCTCGTCGCTACCGCCGCTAAGAACGGATCCTGGGGCGCCCGCCCGTCGTACGCGCGCAGCAACAATCGTATCGCAGCGCTGCCGATGGCGAATCCAGATCCTTCATCGCCCAGCAGGTAGCCGTGTCCGCCGACACGATAGCGCTCCGCGCCGATCTCGCCGTAGGCGATCGATCCGGTTCCCGCGATGAGCGCCAGCGCATCTCCGGTGGGAACGCCGGCGCGCAACGCGATCGCCGCATCGTCGCAGACCGCAACGCGCGCGCCGGGCAATCGCCGTTCGAGCGCGGCCGAGAGCGCGGCGGCGGCCACCGGGTCGCCCGCACCGGCAGCCCCGACGGCCACCGCGGCGGCCGGCTCCCCGAGTAACGCGCTCGCTATCGCTTCTACAATCGCATCCGCAGCGCGCTCGACGCCGATCGCACGCAGGTTGGCCGCCGGTGCATACCCAAAGCGGTGCGAACCGTCCGGCAGCGATACGACCGCCGACACGCGGGTCCCACCGGCATCGACGCCTACAGCGAACGACACTCTAACTCCACCCGCGCGAGCAATTCCGGGAGTTCGAACGGCGCGATCGATCCTAACGGAATCGCCCGCGAAGCACCGGTGATACGCGGCACGTTCGCCGCGCGACCGCGCAGCGTTTCGTAGCCCAAGAGCGCGAACGCGACCGCTTCTTTTGCATCCACATCGATACCCACAAAGGCCGTCGTTTCGACACGCATCGTCGGAAGCCGTTCGGCGAGCCGCTCGAGGATGGCGCGGTTGTGGGCGCCGCCCCCGCTCACCAGAATGCGTGGTGCGTCCAACTGCAGTCCTTCGATCGCGCGGGCGATCGATTCGACCGTCAGGGCGGTAAACGTTGCGGCCCCATCTTCGAGGCTCAGGCGTGCGAGCTCGGCTTCGTGCCGAAGCAGCACGTGCGCGCCGAATTGCTCGCGTCCCGCCGATTTCGGCGCCGGCCGCTCGAAGTACGGGTCCTTCAGGAGACGCGCGAGGAGCGCGGCATCGGGCGTACCGGCTCGTGCGAGCGCGCCGCCGTCGTCGAAGGCCAAGGCCCCGTTCGAACGATCGCGCACGAAAGCGTCGATCAACATATTGCCGGGCCCGGTATCGTATCCGAGCACGTCGTGCGAATGCGCTTGCCGGCCGAGCGCGGTCACGTTCGCAATACCTCCGATGTTGAGCGCCACGCGATCTTCGCAGGGGCTGCCGATCAAAAGCGCATCCACGTACGGAACCAACGGTGCGCCGTGCCCGCCCAACGCGCAATCGGCACTGCGAAAATCGTAACATACGCTCGCCGAGAGCGACTCGCGGATGGCGAACGGATCCCCCACCTGTAAGGTCGTATGCGCCGCACCGTCGTGAAAGAGCGTGAGCCCGTGCGATGCGACATAATCGACTCGCATGGCACCCGCAACGCGACGAGCGGCACGTGCGAACGCAGCGCCCAAACTCCGGTGCAAACGCGCCACCGATGCAACCGTTCCCGCCTGCGGCGGCAACGCATCGCGAATCTCCACGGCAAGCTCTGCATCGAAGGGCTGCGTGATAAATTCCATCACTTCCAACCGATAAGACGTACCGAGCGGTTCGATGTGGACGAGCGCCGCATCGATGCCGTCGAGCGAGGTTCCGCTCATCAAGCCGACCCCGATCACGCTTCAAGATCCTCGACGAGCGCGTTGTAAAACGCAGCCCGCAACGCACGCGAATCGCCGCGCCCGAAATAGACCGTGTTCGTGAGCAAAACGCCCAGGACGTCGCGTTGCGGATCGGCCCACACGCACGTTCCCACGAAGCCCGTGTGCCCGAAGCTGGTCGCACCGAAGCGTTCGCCGCACGAATTACTCGCGCTCGTCTTGAGCGCCCAGCCCAGCCCGCGCCGCAAGACCGGGTCGAAGGCGGCTTCCTGCGTCGCCTCGCGTGCCAGATCTGCGGGCAGCGGATCGGAACTGCGCCCGCAGCCGGCTCCCAGGTAAATTTCGGTGAGCGCGGCCACGTCCGCCGCGGTACCGAACAGTCCCGCGTGCCCGGCGCAGCCCCCCATCAACGCGGCTTTCTCGTCGTGAACGGTGCCTTGAACGCGCCCGCGCCAGCCATCGTCTTCGGTGGCGACGATCGAGAGTCGCTCCCGAGCGGGCGGCGCGAACCCGAGCGAAGCGCTGGGAAAGAGCGTACGGGCCGCGGAGGCGAGCGAGGCCCCGGAGACGCGCGCGATCAACGCGCCCAGAACGATGAACCCCAAATCGCTGTAAATCACCCGCTCTCCCGGAGACGCAGCGAGCGGCCGTTCGAGCGCAAACGTTTCGACGCGCTCGTCGAGTAGCGTACGATAGTCCGCCCCCGACTGCATGCCTGAGGTGTGCGCCAGCAACATCCGCGGGGTGATTCGCTCCTGCGGTAATCCCCGCCACTGCGGGAACCATCCGCCCAACGTTTCATCCAACGCCAATTGGCCGGCGGCAATCAAGTGCAACGCGACGGTCGCTACGAACACTTTCGTCAGCGATGCGAAGTCGAATCGCGTATCGACGTATACGGGGCGCTTCGCGTCGTCATCTCGCGTCGTACCGAAAGCCCGCTCGTATACCGGCACGCCGCGATGTTCGATCCGAGCTACCGCTCCGGTAAACGCTACCCCGCATGCGTCGTTCAGGACACCCTCACAACGTGCGAAGCGCACCACTATCTTTCCGCGATGCTGACCGGAAGCGTGCCGACCGGCTCGCGACGCCCGAAGAGAACGCCGGCAAGCGCCGCGATGCAGGCATCGTCGTCCCCGTATGCCGCGATCGCGTGCCGCGCCTGCGGAAACCACGTCAGATCGAACGGCTCCCGAAGCGCCACCAGCACCGCATCTCCACGCGCGTCGAGAGCGGCGTGAATGGCGGCCATCTGCTCGGGATAGAAGCGGGCCCTGCGGGCCAGTAGGATCGGCCGGCGATTCGTTCGCGCCAACGCATCCACGAGTCGCGCGCGCTCGGCGTCGCTCGGTTGCAACGAAAGCACGATCTCGTGTAGCGCCGGCGCTTCGCCCCGTAGCGACGGGTACTCGTCGAACGTCCCCTGCGCGCCCTCCGTCGTCGAACTTTGAAATGAAACGACGACGGACGTGGCCGGATCCAGCCCCTGCACGCCTCGAACGGCGGTGATGGCCCGCGCCGCGACCTCGCGTCCGATACCCGGATACGGCGCCGGCGTATCGAGCGGGAGCGGGGTGCTTTGCGCTTCGCGCAGCGCCCGGACACGCTCGCAGGCCTGCTCCAACCGCGCTCGTTCGAGGCGGCCCTCGCGAACCGCGTTAGCGAGCGCGTCGCCGGCTTTGACGGCAAGATCGATGTCGTGACTGACCAGCGCGCAGTCGGCGCCGGCGGCGATCGCGGCGACGACGCCTTCGACGGTGCCGATGCCGCGCGCGATGGCATCCATCTGCATGCAGTCCGTAAAACACACCCCCCGGAACCCCAACTCATCGCGCAGGACGCCGGTGAGTATACGGCGCGAGAGCGTCGCCGGATGCATGGGATCGAGCGCGCGAACGACGATGTGCGCGGTCATGACCGCCTGCGCACCGGGCAGCAAACGTGCGAACGGAAGCAGATCGCGCGCGCGCAGCGTCCGTTCGTCCATATCGATAACCGGGAGCATGAGATGGGAGTCGTCGGCGGTCGATCCGTGCCCCGGAAAATGTTTGAACGTCGGGACGATTCCGCCGGCGCGCAATCCCGACGCAACGGCCGAAGCCAGCTCGGCCACTTCGAGCGGATCCGCCGCAAATGCGCGGGTCCCGATCGCACCGCTCATCGGATCCGCCGCCAAATCCAGCACGGGAGCGTAGTCGACCGTGCATCCGGCGCGCCGCACGTCGTGCGCGAGGCTCTCGCCCACGCGGCGCGCGAGCTCACGATCGCCGGTAGCGCCCAGCGCCATCATGGGCGGAATCGTCTGCGCGCCCTCCCGCAATCGCGTGACCCGTCCGCCTTCTTGATCGATCGCGACGATCGGCGCGAGGCCGTCGTGGAGCGCGCGAAGAGCGTCGGTGAGTTCGCGAACTTGAGCGAACGAAGCGACGTTCCGCGCGAACAGTAGATAACCGGCAAAAGCGTTCTCTCGCAAGCGTTCTGCGAGATCGCCCGAGAGCCGATGTCCGTCGAAGCCGACGACGATAGCGCCGCGGGCCAACCGCTCCAGATCGGTCATGAATGCGCGGTCACTTCAGACGAATGATCTGCGCAACCAAGCGTCCACCGATATCGCTTACGAAGACGTCGACCTGCGCTCCGGGCCGCACGTCGGCAAACGTTCCGCCGGAATCGTGGAGATAGATCTGCGTGCTGGGAACCACGGCAATGGTGATGCGCTCCTGGCCACGGCGCACGACCATCGTTCCTTGGCCGTAATCGACCGAGTCCACTCGCCCCGAGATGGCGCTCGGCGCGTGCGCGGGCGGGCTTGCGAGTACCTGCGGAGCCCAAAAGATGGTCGCCGCCAAAAGTGCCGCGGCCGCGGCGAAACGCTGTCGATTCATAGCGCTAACAGAACGCTCGCCGATACGCGCATCGTTTCGAAACCTCGCCCCATTACGCCCACTCCCGTGCGAACGCCTCACGCGCTTCGGCTCCGTCCGGGCCGCCCTTGCGAGCGCGTTCGACGAGCCCGCGCAGCTTGACGACCGACGCATCGTCGGCTCGCTTGCCTCCAAGCACGATCCGCAGTGCAATCAGCGTCAGATCCGGGGTGCGTCCGCCCAGGATGCGCATACCCTCGTAAAACGGCCCGGCCGCGGGCTCGCCCGAGGGCTCATCGAGGAGGCGCCGAACCACCTCGCCCTTTTCCGGGGAGCCATCGAGAAGATACCGATCCAGTAACTCGAACTGCATACTATGGGCTTCGCCGCACGGCTTGCACTCTGCTGCGCGCTCGGGCTCTTTCCTTTGGGAGTAGCTCGCGCCGCCGAACCGACCCACTTGTTGGCGCGCATGCGCGCCGCCAGCGGCCCCGTTTGGCGCACGCATCTGCGCTCGGTCAGCCGCCTGACCATCGACGGCGAAACGACCACCATTCAAAGCGACGCGCTCGGGGTGCGCTTCGTCACCCGCGAATGCAACGGCGCCCTTTGCCCCGGCACGTACTTCGACGGGCGGCGGCTCTATTCGATCAACATCAACGGAACCACGCTGCCGCGCTCGAGCTTGCCCGAAACCTATCTGCGCGGGATCCGCACCGTCTCTTCGCTCGCATTCCTTTCCCGCGATTTCACGTCCGGCGGCGGCAGGATCGAAGATGCCGGAACGGCCACGATCGCCGGCGCCCGCTATCGGGTGTTGCTGGTATCCGACGCCGATGCGGTGCCGATGCAAGTCTTCGTCGATCCCGCTACGGCGCTCGTGCGGTACATGCGCGATATAGACGGTGACGGAACCTTCGAGTACCGTCACTACCAGCGGCTCGACGGCGGCATTACACTGCCCTCGCTCGTTCTCCATAACGACACCGTTCTAGAGCGCTACGACCAACGCGAGGCCTCGCCAAGCCCCTTCGTTGTGCCGCACGGTTTGACCGTGACGTTCGCGGGTGCCGCAGTACGCGTACCGACCGATCCGGGCAAAGCGGTGCCGGTCTTTCCATGCACGATCGCCGGCATCGCGGTACGTTGTCTGCTCGACACCGGAAACTCCGGTCTCTCGATCAGCCAAGGCTTGGCCGAACGCCTGAAGGCGCCGTCCGTCGGCGCCTATTCGGTGGCGGGCCTGGGACGCTACGTCACCGACGTCGTGCGCGTCGGGCCGCTCACCATTGGGAACGCAAGCTTTCCCGATGCCGATTACGTCGTGCTCCACGACATTAGCCACTACGGGTACGACGTAGTGCTCGGTGCCGACGTCCTGGCGGCGACCACCATCGAAATCGACCCCGTTTCGCACACGCTTTGGCTCGGCGCCAGCGCCCCCAATAACGCCATCTCCGTGCCGATGGCCTTTGAAGATTTCATCCCCGTCGTCAACGTCCAACTCGGGGAGTTGCAAGCTCACCTCGCCGTGGACACGGGAGACGAATCGAATATCAACCTCTCTTACGATTTCTACCAGCAACATCCCACGCTCTTTCGCGCCACCGAACAGCGATCGGTCAGCGGAATCGGCGGCAACAGCGTTGAGTTAATCGGCCGCATTCCCAGCGTGACGATCGGATCGTATCAAACCTCGCCGCAACGCATCGGCACGACCGAATCGTTACGAGGAACGGCGTACGGACATTTAGGCGCGGCGTTCTTCTCGCAATTCAAAATCATCCTCGACTACGAGAACGGACATTTGGGCTTGATCCCCGGATCGCCCAGCCCCGCGCCTACTCGCTAGTTTGGCGACGGCCGCGTTACCACGCCGACGATAAGCCTGGTTAGTATCCAAAGCCGCCCGGACATTGGCTACGCTAACAGAGTAGCACTCGCAAGCCGCACTCTCGAGTCCCACCGTCTTTAATCGTAAGATGCCCTCGCCGGTATTGGCCGTATTGAACGAATCCAGCTTCCTGAGTTGCGGCGCATCGAGCCAGAAGCGGCCGAGGATTTCGCCCGGCGCGTCGAGCAATTTTCGCGCCTCGGCGTTCATGTAGGCGATATGCCAGTTGGCGTCGAGTGCGAAGAAACCGTCCGTGATGCGCTCGAGGGCAAGGGAAAGATTCGGCGCTAGCACCGAGGCGTCAGGCGCA
>DATKQG010000103.1 GCA_035532835.1 Candidatus Dormiibacterota bacterium | reverse complement strand
TCTCCAACGCCAGCACCGGATCGCGGCGCGTGAGCACGTCGACGCGCGCCAGCACGCCCTGTTCGTCGAACGGCGACGGCCACTCTTCGCACGACGCGAGCAGCTCGAGCGCGCGGTCGTACTGCGCCTCTCGAATGCACCTCCGTGCGAGCTCCAGCCGATCCTGATGCACGATCTGAGGCTCGCTCTAGTCCTGGATCGTTCCGGCTTGCGTTGTTGCTCCGGCCGTAACGTGGACGAGGGGTCCGAGGATTACGGTCTGTTCCGAGGTTTGGCCGCTCGCGGACAACTGCTGCCCGCTTGCGGTCGTGTAGTTGTTGAAGACGACCACGTGATAGGTGCCGGCTCTAATGGTATGAATCGTAAACGTACCATCGGTATCGGTATCCACCGTATTGGCGACCCTTCCGTGCTTATCGAGCGCTACGACGGTCGCACCGGACACCGGAGCGCCCGACTCGCCGAGCACAGTTCCCGCAATCTTTCCAGCCAATTCGGTTGGAACCGCAAAGAGCGTCGGACGAGCCACGAGCGAACCGTCGTCACGCTGCGCGATCGATTCGAGCGCGTTAAAGTCGGCCTCGACGTCCTTGGCGGGATCGCCTCCAACCGTGAACGGCGCCGTAACCGTCATGGCCACCGTACCGGGCGATACGGACGTCGTTTTCGTCGTTTTTCCAGCGTCGACCGTACTCTGCGTTTTAGTATCGGTGAGAAAATCGAGCGGATACGTGATGCCGTTTGCTACCACGCCGCTGGATTTCACATCGACGACGAACTGGAGTTTCTGGTAAGTCCCGTTGAACACATCGCCGATCCCAATCGAAGAAGGATCCGTTTGCGCTGCCATGACGTTGACGACGTATGGCGTCGGGTAGGAAGCAAGCGTCGTCGCCACCCCGTTCGAGATCACCGCGACGCTATCGATACCGATGTTGATGGCCGACGGCGATAAGTTTCCGATGCGCGGCGGCGCGTCCGTCAACAGAATCGATATCGACGACATCGGGATGCCGCCGAGCGTATCCTTCGTCGTAATGGAACGCGGCACGACGGGCGTAATACCGTTCGATCCGGTGCCTTGCGAACCACCGCACGCCGAAAGCGTAAAGAGCAAAGCGATGATGGCGATACGAAGTTGCTTTGAGGATTCCACGATAGGCCTCCAGGACACAATAGCATGCTCAGCCGCGCATAAACGCAGCATTGCCCGTCGATCCCACAACCCAATTCCCGCACACCAGGGGACTTCAGTATAGCTCGCGCCGCACAGCAATCAAGAGAACGTGCCAGTCGTAAAGTCCCGTTTTCTGTTAAGACTCGGAAAAAATGACGCGTGCAACGTCCATTTATGTAAATGTTTAGTCCGAAATACCTAAAGATTGCGCAAAAAAGGGCCGCTCTTGCGAGCGGCCCGGGCGCCATCGTTCCGTCGAACGACGCTGCTACATCCTTTTGCTGATCGCTATTTCATGACGGGCATCGTGAATTGCGAGCCGGCGCCCTTGCCTTTGGGCCAGCGTTCGGTGGTCGTCTTGATGCGGGTGTAAAATCGGACGCCCTCCGGGCCGTGGATGGCGTGGTCTCCAAAAATGGAACGCTTCCATCCGCCGAAACTGTGGAACGCCATCGGCACCGGAATCGGGATGTTTACGCCGACCATGCCCACCTGCACCGCGTGGACAAATTCACGCGCGGCTCCGCCATTGCGGGTAAAGATTGCGACGCCGTTGCCGAATTCGTGATCGTTGCAGAGCGCGATCGCTTCTTCGAACGTCTCGACGCGAACCACGCACAGCACGGGGCCAAAGATCTCTTCTTTGTAGATGCGCATCGACGGCGTAACGCGATCGAAGAGGCAACCGCCCAGAAAGAATCCTTCGGGCGACACGCCGTTACGATAGGGCCTTCCGTCAACGACGAGTTCCGCGCCTTCGGCGACGCCGAGGTCCACGTACGAACGCACGCGGGCGAGGTGTTCGCCGGTTACCAGCGGCCCCATCTCCACGTCCTTCGCATCGCCGGGGCCGATGTGCAGGGTGCGCACGCGTTCCGCAAGCCTTGCGACCAGCGGATCCGCAATCTCGCCGACCGCGACCGCGACGCTGATCGCCATGCAACGTTCGCCGGCAGAGCCGTAGCCCGCGCCTACGAGCGCGTCAATGGTTGCATCCAAGTCCGCGTCGGGAAGCGCGACGAGGTGATTCTTCGCGCCGCCCAGCGCTTGAACGCGTTTGCCCGCATTCGTGCCGCTACGATAGACCGACTCCGCGACCGGCGTCGAACCGACAAAGCTGATCGCCGCAACGTCGGGATGGGTCACGAGGCGTTCGACCGCTAAACGGTCGCCGTTAAGAACGTTAAAGACGCCGTTGGGCAGGCCGGCTTGCGTTAGGAGTTTCGCGAGTTCGAGCGCCAGTGACGGGTCTTTCTCCGAGGGCTTGAGCACGAACGTGTTGCCGCACGCGATGGCGACCGGAAACATCCACATCGGCACCATTGCGGGGAAATTGAACGGCGTAATCCCAACGCATACGCCAAGAGGTTGCCTCATCGACCAGCTATCGATGTCGCGGCCGACCTGCTCGGTGAGTTCGCCTTTGAGGAGCGAGGGAATTCCGGTTGCGAATTCCACGACTTCGATGCCGCGTTGCAGCTCGCCGCGCGCGTCGTCGAGCGTCTTGCCGTGCTCGGAGGTGATGATGGCGCTCAGCCGGTCGGCGTCGCGCATCAGCAATTCGCGAAAGGCATACATCACCGCGGCGCGGCGCGGGGGCGGCGTCTGCGACCACGCCGGATATGCGCGTTTCGCCGCGGCCACGGCCGCGTCGACCTCGGGCGCCGATGCCAGCGCCACGTGCGCCGCCACGACGCCGCGTGCCGGATCGTACACATCCGCGAAGCGTCCGGATGCCCCGGCTACGGGCGCGCCGTCGATCGAATGGCCGAGTTCGCGTACGGCCAAGAGGCTTTGCTTGGTTGAATTCGTCATCGGATTCCCTCGCCGGCCGCGATACGTGCGAGGACCGCGGTAACGGCCTCGCGTGCGGTCGTCAGTTGTTCGCGCATCGCGCGTTCGGCCATATCGGGGTCGCCCCCGGCAATCGCGGCCACAATCTCGCGGGCGTGTTCGTAGGACGCTTGCATGCGGCCGGGCTGGAGAACGGCGATGCGCCGCAGGCGCCGAACCGGGCCGGAGAGCGCTTCGTACGAGCGCCGCAGCGTTGCATTCCCGGTCAGGTCCATCATCACGTCGTAAAATCGGTCGAGTTCGGCCGTGAAGGCGTCGTTTTTGCCACGCTCCGCGCACGCTTGCAAAGCCGCTAGGCGTTCCTCCAGGCGAGCCTTGCCCACGCCGGTCAGCCGGCTGGTTGCCAGGCGCGCGGCCTGGGTCTCCAAGGCCTCGCGCGTTTCGTAGATCTCCATCACATCGCGATCGTCGATTTCCCGCACGTACGCGCCCGCTCGAGCGACGGTTACAACGAGTCCCTCGCGCTCCAATTGTGCCAATGCCTCACGAGCCGGCGTTCGGCTGACGCCGAACTGCTCGCCGATCTGTGCTTCGGAGAGCCGGGTCCCGGGGGCTAGCCGCCCGGACACGATCGCTTCGCGCAACGCCGGGACCACCCGTGAAGCGGAGAGCGATTCACCGGGACGAGGCCGGGCCGTTGCGAGATTCATCGCATTCTCGGGAGGAATCGCATTATGCATACCGCGTATTTCTTGTATACAGTGTCTACAACCTCTCACAACAGTCCCGGATCTGCCGCTTCCGAACGGGCAGGAGCGGTGCACGTCGAGCGTTCCGACGATGTCTTGACCATCACCCTGGATGGGCCGCGCGGTAATGAGATTAGCCCGCCGATGTTCGAGACCATTCTGAAAGCGCTCGCCGAAGAAGCTCTCCATCCGCTCGCAAAGGTACTCGTTCTGCGAGCCACCGGCGAAGCATTCTGCACGGGGCGGGAGCGCAGCGCGCAAACCTTGGCAGAGATGCGCGCTGAGGCGGAACGTCTCATCGCGCTCAAGCGCGCGTTTCGCAACTCCCCCCTCATCACGGTCGCGCGCGTGCACGGTGCGGCCATGGGGTTTGGAATGGGCTTCGCCATCCTCGCCGACTTCGCCATCGTCGCGCAAGACGCGCCGCTGGCATTTCCGGAGATGCGGGCGGGGCTACCGCCGGCCGCGATTATGGCCTACCTCGGTGAATTCGCGTTACCGCGCGACGCGTTTCCGCTCATCCTCTTCGGAGAGACCTTCAGCGCCGCGCACGCGAAAGCGATCGGCTTGGTGAACGACGTCGTTCCGATCGCAGAACTCGACGCGGCGGTGAACGCGCTTGTCGATCGTATCCTTCGCATCGACGCTGCGTCGGCACGCGCATGCAAAGAACTGTTCAGAACGATGCTCCAAGGATCATTCGACGCCAACTGCCGTTTGGCAACCGATGCGCTCGCAGTCGCGAGCGCTACCCTGCTGCGTCGGTCGGCTCGGTAGCCGACTTCTTTTCGGTAGCCGACTTCTTTTAGGAGAGACCACCATGACGACCGCACCCACCATCGTCAACGCCGGGCCCCGTTTGGACCGGCTCGTAACCTCGCCGCTTCACCGCCGCGTGATGTGGCTCGTCGGCGCCGGGATGTTCTTCGACGGCTTCGACATCTACGTTGCGGCGACGGTTATCAGCGTCCTCATCAAAACCGGCTTCGCCACTCTGGGAGATGCCGCGCTCTTCGTTTCGCTCACGTTCCTCGGCACGATGGTCGGATCCATCGTCACCGGTTTCCTCGGCGATAAGTACGGGCGCAGATTCACCTATCAAGCGAATCTGGTCATCTTCGGATTGGCCGCGCTCGGTGCGGCATTCGCACCGTCGATTCTGTGGCTCGTCGCGATGCGCTTTATCATGGGGATCGGCTTGGGTGCCGAGAACGTCGTCGGCTACTCCACGATGACGGAGTTCGCACCGGCCGCGCGTCGCGGAAAGTGGCTCGGCCTCATCGCGGTATTCGTCGTGAGCGGTCTTCCGGTAACGGCGTTGCTGGGATCCTGGATCATTCCGCACTTCGGTTGGCGGCCGATGTTCATCATCGGCGGCATCGGAGCGCTCGTCATTTGGTATCTGCGCAAGCAGTTACCCGAATCGCCGCGCTGGCTTGAGAGCGTTGGACGCGCCGCCGAGGCCGAAGCCATCGTCGAGCGTTTCGAGGCATCGTCGCGCACGGTTGCGCCGCTCGCTCCGGTACGCCCGGCGCCCGCCCCGGCCGCTCACATTCCGCTCTCGGCGCTGTTCGGCCGCACGCTGCTGCCGCGCACCATCGTCGCATTGGTAACGCTCTTTACCATCAATGCTTGGTTGTATGGATTCATTACCTGGATCCCGACATTCTTCGTGAAGGAAGGGCTGAGTATCGCCACCTCGTTCGGCTTCGCGCTCACCATGTCGATCGGCGCGCCGATCGGCGCGCTCATCGGCGCGTACACGTCCGATTCGTGGGGACGCAAAAAGACGATCGTTTCGGCATCGGCGCTTTCGATCGTATTCGCCTCGATCTACCCGTTCGTTCACGACCCCATCCTGCTACCGTTGGTCGGCTTTTGCCTCACGGTACCGATCTACGTATTGGTCGCGCTCCTCTTCGGAATCTATATTCCGGAGCTATTCCCAACCGAAATTCGCTTACGCGCGAGCGGCATCACCAACACGTTCGGTCGAGCTGCCGCAGTAATCGTACCGTCGATCGTAGTTATGCTCTTCACGCGCAACGGCGTAGCCGGCGTCTTGGCTTTCATGGTCGCGTTGTTGATCGTGCAGATTGCCGTCGTCGCGACGTTGGGGATCGAACCGAGCAAACGCGGGCTTGAGGAGATCGACGCGATTCCGGCGCGCAACGCCGCCGAACCGGTCGCGTTTCAGGCGGGAGCCTAAAGCCATGCTGGTAGAACCGGCGTTTCGCAGTCGGAGCGTCTTGAATGCGGTCGCCGGGAAGCTGCATGCGCCACTCCTGATCGACGGTTCGTGGACGGAAGCCTCAAACGGCGCGACGCTGGAAGTCCGTAACCCCGCTAACGGCGAGGTTCTGGGCACGCTGGCGGCGGCAACCGCGCAGGATGTCGACCGTGCGGTGCGCGCCGCGGCGAAAGCGTTCGAAGGTGGTGCGTGGAGAGACGCACCACCTCGCGAACGAGCGCGAGTATTGAACCGCTTCGCCGACCTATTCGAAGCCGAACTAGAGGCGTTTTACACGCTCGAAACGCGCAACAACGGCCGGCCGATCTCCGAAACTCGAGCTCAGATCGGCCGTCTTCCATACTTCTATCGCTATAATGCCGCGCTCGCACTCACGCAGCGCAGCGCCGTCATTCCGATCGAAGGCCCATACCTTCACTACACGCAGCGTGTCCCGCTGGGCGTGGCCGCACTCATGCCGTCGTTCAACCATCCGCTGATGATCCTCACCAAGAGCCTGGCGCCGGCCCTTGCAACCGGCAACAGCGTGGTCATCAAGCCCTCCGAACAAACCCCCTACACCACGGTACGCCTGGTGGAATTACTCATCGAGGCCGGAGTGCCGCCGGGTGTCGTGCATCTCGTGAACGGCACCGGCATCGAAACCGGCGCCGCACTTGCCTCGCACCCGGGAGTCAATAAAATCGTCTTTACCGGCGGCACCGACGTCGGGCGCTCGATCGGCGCGGCGGCCGCGCGCAACTTCGCGCTTACAACGCTCGAACTCGGCGGCAAGGGCGCGGTTATCATCTTTGACGACATGCCGCTCGAGCGCGCGGTCAACGGTGCGGCGTTCTCCGCGTTCATCGGTGCGGGCCAAACCTGCGTGTGCGGAGCCCGGATCCTCGTTCAGCGTTCGATGTACGATCGTTTTCTCACCGCATTCGCCGAAAAAGCGCGCGCGATTCGCGTCGGCGACCCGGCCGATCCACGCACCCAACTCGGGCCGGTCATCTCGGAGCGTTCGCGCACGCGCATCCTCGCGATGCTCGAGCGAGCAAGGCAAAACGGCGCGAAGATACTCGTCGGAGGCGCGGTGCCGGCAAACGCCGATCCTCGCGGCTTCTTCCTCGAACCAACCGCGCTCTACGACGTCGATCCGAGTTCGGAGATCGCGCAAGAGGAGGTCTTCGGCCCCTTCACCGTCGTCATCCCATTCGATGACGAAGCCGATGCGCTGCGCATCGCGAACGGCACCCGTTTCGGCCTAGCTGCCGGAATCTGGACGAACGACATCGCGCGCGCGCACCGCGTTGCCTCGAAACTCATCTTCGGGATGGTTTGGATCAACGATCATCACCGGCTCGACCCGGCTTCCCCTTGGGGCGGCTTCAAAGACAGCGGCGTCGGCCGCGAAACCGGAACCGAATCCTTCGACGCCTTCACCGAACCGCGCGCCGTCACGGTCAACACCTCCGGCTCGAACGCCGACTGGTACGGCGCAGAAACTCCGCAGCGATTGAACTAGCGTCTTGGGCCGCGCTGTGGTGCTGCTGATTGAGGTGGCCTCCGTTCGCTGCTCATTACGCTCACTGCGGCCACCTCAATCAGCAGC
>DATKQG010000102.1 GCA_035532835.1 Candidatus Dormiibacterota bacterium | reverse complement strand
ATGCTCGCCGGTATGGAACCCGGGCGAACGCACGAGCGTCGGTAATTCGCACTCCGCTGCAAATCGTTCGCGCGCGATCAGCCGCGTGCGTGGCGCCACGACGCCGGGTATCCCCGCGCACAGTTCGCTCACGTCGACGCGGGCAGTGCGTACCACGCGTGCCGGCGCGTTAACGACAGGCAGCGTGTGCGCGCGCGTCATCGCATTCGCCGCGCGAAGCGCCGCACCGCACATCTCGGCATCGCCGATCGCATTGAAGACGACGTCGTGGCCGGGCAATGCGGCCGACGGATCGTAGTAATCCGCGAAAACCTTCACCACGGTGAAAGCCGTATCGTCCAGAAAGAGCTCGGTCGCAACGTTACCGCCGGCGGCGCTCAGCAACACGAGAACGGTGGGCGCCGCGTCGCCGCCGCGATACGGCACGATGTGAACGGGCTGCGCCGCAAACCCGCGCTGCCGATGCAATTTCGCTCCGGCCTCGTCGCCCAAACGCCCGAGCGCGTAGCTCAACCCTTGGTGGGCGCGGGCGCAAACGGGATCGAGCGCGAGAGCACGCTCGTAGCGATCGCGTGCCGGCGCGGTCTCCCCGAGTTCGAGCAGTGCGTTCGCAAGATTCACCAATAAAGGCACCGACTCGCCGTTGTGCCGGAGCGCCTCTTCGTAGGTGAGGCGCGCGGCACTGCGGCGGCCGGTGTTAAAGAGCAACGTGCCCAGATTCGCCAGCGCCTCACCGTGCCCGGGCTCACGCCGGAGCACGTCGATATAGGCATCGGTAGCCGGCGTAGTGCGTCCCAGCGCGTCGAGCAACGCAGCTCGGCGCATCAGCAACGCGACCGCGTCGGGTTCGCTCGCGAGGGCGGCTTCGATCTCGTGCAGCTCGCGGGTTAGCGCGCGAATCCCCGCTTTTTCAGGAGCGTGTGGATGGCCGTATGCCCGCCCTTGTGCTCCTCACAATGCAGCTCTTTACACGTGCCGCGCCGGCACTGCTCGCGCGCTTCGTTCTGGCAGCCCGGCGTTTTGCACGGGCCGCGTTCGTCAGCAGCGACGCGTTTCCAGCGCCGTTTATCATAACTCAATGCTTTGGGTGCTCCAGAATGTTTCGGCGGGTTAACCTACGCGAGACGGGCGGCGAATTCCCACGCGCAGCCGTTCGCGCATTTCCATCGAGGGCACGCGAATGCGATCGACCATGCGCAGGGTGCGCAGCAGTTTGATGTGCCACCACGTGAGATCGATTTCCCACCAAGCCATGCCGTGGCGCGCCGAGAACGGAAACGCATGATGGTTATTATGCCAACCCTCGCCGAACGAGACCAGCGCGACCCACCAGGAGTTGGTCGAGCGATCGGTCGTTCGGTAGGTGCGGTATCCGACCGCATGCGATGCGCTGTTGACGAGCCACGTCGTGTGGTAGGTGAAGACCAAGCGCAAGAAGATGCCCATCACGACCCACGACCAGCCGCCGAGTGCAAAGAGCCCCGCTGCCAGCAAGAGCTGCAGGGGGATGTGCAGGTAGCCGCTGACCACGTAAAACTTATCGGCGTAGAGGTCGGGGCAGTAGCGCCGCTTCTCCTCGGGCGACGGCACGTATTTGTTGGTCCGGAAGAGCCACAGGATGTGCGCCCACGTCAGGCCGCGCCGCACGGTATGCGGGTCGCCCTTGCGATCGGAGTGCGCGTGGTGGATGCGGTGGGTCGCAACCCAGGTGATCGGGTCTCCCTGCAGCGCCAGCGCTCCGAAGATCGCCGTGAGGTACTCAAGCGGCTTGATCATGCGCAGGCTGCGGTGCGTCAGGGTGCGATGGTAGTTCAGGGTGACGCCCAAGGCGCCCGTCGCGTACGCGATCGCCGCCGCCACCGCCAGGCCCGACCAGGTAAACATGCCGGGCAGAAAGATGAGTAGGGCTCCCAGATGGATCCCAAGGATCCCCAGGCCATTCGACCAGTTTGGACGAGAGAGTTTCACGAAGCCATCCCTTTCAGATGTCGGTGCGAGCGAAAACTAGCGGCTATGGTGTAGAGTAGGGGGATGAATAGCCAGAAAGTGGGCCCATCATAGCGGGCCGCCGGGCCGCTAGGCCCAAGACCCCCCGGGCGGCAGAGCCGTCCCAAGTTAAAGAGGCTCCGCTGGAAGTATTCGGCACGATCACGCAAATTTATCCCAGCGCGACGTTTGCCGTGGAGTTGGAGAACGGTCATACCGTCCTCGCGCACATCGCCGGGCGGTTGCGCCGGCATCGGATTAAGATCCTCATGGGCGATCGAGTCGATCTCGAAATGTCTCCCTATGATCTCTCCAAGGCTCGGATCGTTTATCGATACCGTGCCGGGGAAGCTCGCCGCTCGCGTTAAGCGAAGCTGTAAATGCAAAGGGCCCGATAAAATCGGGCCCTTTGGATTATCCGATAGGATAGTTAGCGGTAGGACGGACGACTGGCGAAACAATCGCGACAGTAGACCGGCTTATCGCCGCGCGGTTGGAACGGCACTTCTGCCACACCGCCGCACTGGCTGCACGTTGCGCGGAACTTCTCGCGCTGGGCGCCGCCGGCGCCGCCGCCGAAACCGCCGCGTCCGCCGCCGCCGCCCTGGGATGCCTTACGCGCAGCGCGGCAATCGGGACAACGGTTGGGCTTGTTCTGGAAGCCTTTCATGGCAAAGAACTCTTGTTCGCCTGCCGAGAACGTGAATTGGCGCGAACAATCGACGCAGGATAGTGTTTCGTCTTGATACATGTTAGACGAGGACTCCTCAATGGTTTAGTGATCTATTAGTTGGAATCGACTCGAATAACACGCTCAGATGGTAACCGACTTCGCTTCCTATGGCGGATGGTAGCACAGATTGCCGAGAAATGCCAATCCTTCTAGGCCGACAAATGTCTTTTTGAGGGGCTGGCCGAGCCACCGTTCCTGCGTCGCCGCCCTCCACAATTGCGGCTAGCGGCCATCGCACGATTCGAGAGCGCCTCCCCCTCAAGGAGCCAGAAGATTCGAGGCAAACAACGAACTCCGACGTGGACTCGTTGAACGAATTTGGAGGTGACTCATCCATGGATCATAAGATGACGCGCAAAGAGGTGCTCGCAGGCCTCGTGGTCATGCCGGCGCTCGCCGGGCTGCTCGCGGCCGGAACGACCGCTATCGCGGAAGCCAAGGGCTCGCAGAAGCAATTCAAATACCAGAGCATGCCGAAGGACGGCAAGCAGTGCTCGGGCTGCTCCCTCTTCATCCCGGGCAAGACTGCCGCCGCCAACGGGCAGTGCAAAGTCGTTGCCGGGGTCATCAGCCCCAAGGGCTGGTGCGTCGCGTACACGCCGAAGGCCTAAATCGGCGGCGGCCAGGCCGCTCGCTAGACGAAAGGGGGCTGAGCAATGTGCTCGGCCCCCTTTCGTCTAGCCCGAACCGGTCTCTCAGCGCCGGCCGCGACTCGAGAGGCTGTACTCCAGGAAACTGCGCGCGAGCAAGTTGGTCGTGAAGATAAAGATCATCAGGAGCAAGGCCGCCGCATACGCCAATTCATGCGACTTCGCGAACGGCTGACTGATGTAGGTCCAGACCACGTACGTGAGATAGCCGACCGGCGAGTGGGTCGGGGCGAGCGTCGGCATGTAATTCGACCAGCCGGCGGTGTAGATGAGCGGCGCCGTTTCGCCCACGCCGATGCCCGTCGCGACCAATAAGCCGGTAAGAATGCCCGGCGCGGCCCATGGGAAGGCAATCGTGAACACCACCATGGCCGGGCGAGCTCCCAACGCGAATGCCCCCTCCCGTATGGCGGGCGGCACCTTCGAGAGCGCGATATCGGCCGAACGAACGACGTAGGGCAACATGAAGATGGCCAGCGCGAGCGCACCCGCCATCAGCGAAAAGCCCCATCCGAGCGCTTCGACGAGTGCGACGTACAGAAAATATCCAACCACGATCGACGGAACGCCCGAAAGAATATCGATCGCAAAGCGCACGGTGCTCTTGCCCCAGGGCGGCGCAAACTCCACGATCCAAATCGCCGTACCCAATCCGACGACGGTCACGATGAGCAAGCCGACGCTCACGAGCAAGAACGTACCCGCGATCGCGTTCGCAAGCCCGCCCGCGATGCCGGAGGTTACCGTGTAAAAAATCTCCGGATGGAGCGCCGGGAAACCGCGGATCGCGACAAACGCAAAGACGATAAAGAGAATCGCGATTGCCGCGAGCAGACAGAGGATGCTGATCGTCCACCACAGACGATTGAACGCCGAACGCCAGATCACTGCCCCTCCGATCGATCGGCGCCGTGCAGCGCCACGCGGGCGATGATGTTGACGGCGAGCGTGATGAGAAAGAGCACCACGGCGAGCTCGGCCAGCGACCGCTGGGCCATGCCGCTCGAATCCGTGAGCGCCGACTCCAGTTGCGAGACGATGACGGCGGCGATCGTATTGACGGGTTGATAGATGTTCTGCGGCAGCGAGTTGATCGCCGAGCCGCACACCATCAAGACGGCCATCGTTTCGCCAAGCGCACGGCCGAATGCGAGCAACACGGATGCGACGACGCCGCCGCGCACGCTGGGAAGCACCGCTCGCGTTACCGCTTGCCAACTGGTTCCGCCCAGCGCCATGCTCGCTTCGAAGATCGTCGCCGACTGCGCCAGCACCACGTCGCGAATCGTTGCGACCATGATCGGTGTGACCATCAGTGCTAGGATGATCGTCGCCGCCAGAAGTCCGTTACCGCTACCGGCGCCGGGAAGGCGAGCGATCAGCGGCACCAAGACGACCATACCCCACAAACCGTAGACGACCGACGGAACGCCGGCCATCAATTCGACCAGCGCATTCGCGATCGGACGAATGCGCGGATGAACGCGGTACACCAGCGCCATCGCCACCATAATCGAGAACGGGACCGCGATGATCATTGCGAGCGACGAGGTTGCAACGCTTCCGAAAATAAACACCACCGCGCCGAATACCGCACCGGGTTCGGCTGAGAATCCGTTACGGGTGACGCTGCCGCTACCGTACTGATTCCCGATGTTCCAAATCGTGCCCGAGAAGAATCCCAGACCATTGAAGCGGATGGCCGGATAGGCGTAGATAGCCAAAAAAACCAGCATCAACACAATGATGAGGACGCTGGTGAGTGCAGCAATGCCGGTCAGGCCGCTGAGGGCAAATTGCGCGTTCGGCCGTTGCAGTCGAGACGGGCGTTGGATCATGCAGATTCCTTGCAACAAGCAACGTACCCGAGGGCGTCATGGGCGACGCCCCCGGGCCTTACCAGGGTAATCGTTGCGACGGAAACCGATTACTCGATCTTGTCGATCTGGGCCTTGCTGAGTTTCACGATCGCTGCAGGCAGCGGTAGGAAATGTACGCTGGAGAGGAATCGCTCCTGCTGGCCGCCCTTGGCGTCGACCGTCCAGGAAAGGAACTCTTTGAGCGCCGCGCGGGTCGAGGGGTCGGCCTGCTTCGGATTTACGATCGCGTATTCGTAGTTGATGATCGGATACGATTGCGCGCCCGGCGCGAAGACCAGCGAGATGCGTTCGTCGCGCGGGGTCTTGCTCCCAAGAGCCTTGGCCGCAGCCGAGATCGTCGCCGCGGTCGGGAGCACGAAGTTCCCCGAGCGGTTGAGCAGCGCGGCATAACCGAGGCCGGCCTTGTTGGTTTCGTTCAGGAAGCTCACGCCGATGTAGGCGATGCAGTACTTGGTACTCTGGCAGGTCTGCACCATGCCCGGGTTGCCGTTCGCGCCGACCGCATTCGAAACCGACGGCCAGCTGATGGTGGTGCCGTAGCCGGGGCCGTTCTTCCACGACGGTGTGGAGAACGAGAGATACTGCGAGAAGATGAACGTGTCGCCCGAGCCGTCCGAACGGTGTACCGCAACGATCTCGTGGTGCGGCAGCTTCGACGCGAAGTTCTTGTTTAACGCTTTGATTTTGGCGTCATCCCAAAACTTGATCTGACCGCTGTAGATCCCGGCGATGACGGGGCCGGATAAGTGCAAGTGGGTGTTATTGAGCCCGGGGAGATTGTAGTTGATCTGCTGGGCGCTGATGGCCAGCGGGATGTTGAGCATCGGCGTGCCCTTCATCTGGCCGTCCGACATATAGGCATCCGAGGCGCCGATCTGGGCAACGCCCGAAATCGCCTGCGAGATGCCGGTGCCGCTACCGGTGCTCTGGGTCGTAATCTGGACGCCATGCCCCTTTTGGTAATCGGCAACCCACAGATTCATCAGCGGGTAGAGCAGCGAGGAGCCGGTCTCGAGCAACCGCGCGTTCGCGGCTTGCGCGAGCGGCGTGCACAGAAGGGCCGCCCCTAAAGCCAGTGCCGTGATGGAAAGTTTTCGCATCTATACTCCAACGGTGAAGCAGCGGCTTCCAACGCGAGCCTCTGCTACCCTAGAATACCCGCCCCGGGCTAAGCGCCTTTTAAGGGCGGGTTACTCGATTCTTAAGCTCTAGCTCCATATAATAACTTAAGTCACCTTTTAAGCTCAGCCAAATGGCAGGTTTTGCCTGTCGGCACTCCAAGAGGGCGGACGCTCCGGCATCGATGTGTAAAATCGACCCATGACCACAATTGCGATCGCCTCGCTCGACGAGCGAGAACTCCTGGGCGTCTGCGACGATCTCACCCCGCTTCGGCCGGTGACCTTCTCGAGCTCGAAGGATACGAGTTGGCTTCGCGAGGTTCTGGAGGCCCGGCGTCCCGGCTCGTTCATGGTTACGCTCAAAAAATGGTCGGACGACCAGTGGTTTGCCGAGGTCACGCGCGTGCTCCCGATGCCGCACGACGACGCGATCGTCGCAACGCTGCGCAGCGTCCCCGCGTTTCGCGCTTTAGCCGAGGGCTCGCTTCACACCATCGCGCAGGCGTCTAAAGTACAGGTTGCGCGCCGCGGTAAAACCGTTATCCGAAAGAATGCGGCGTGGCCGTACGTCGGATTGGTCATCGAGGGCACGCTTGCAAACGCTGCGGGAGATACGGGGCGCGACCGCTTCTACTACAGTATCGCTCCGCGCGAACTCTTCGCGCTGGTCCCATTTCTGGACGACGGCGCCACGATGGGGCGTACGATCGTCTTATCGAAGAGCGCCAAATTTCTTGCGATACCCCGTGAAGTATTGCGCGAGCAGGCACGGCAACATCCCGAGCTGCTCTTTTCGCTCGCCGCGCTCTGCGCGCAACGGCTGCGCATCGTCACCGATGCGCTCTTCGCCCAGGCAACCGAACCCGTTACCAACCGCATCGCGTCGTTTTTCTTGCAGCACGCAACGCCCACGGCCGGAATGGCCATCGCGCTACCGCCCCTGCAAACGATGACGCAATCGCAAATCGCCGCCGCGGTCGGAACGGTAAAGGAAGTTGCGGCCAGAGCTATCGCGCGGCTCGAAGAAGCCGGCGGCGTCCGCCGCGAACGCGGCCACGTGCGCTACCTCGATCGCTCGATCCTCGAAACCTTCGCGCTCGCGCGCGACGATCAACGGGTATACGCGTCGACGGTTTAGCCCAAAATCTTTACGAACGTATCGGTAAGCCGGGCGACCTCTTTTTGGTCGAACTCGCCGTCTTTGTTCGGCCGAATGCATTGAACTAAACTCGAAGCCATCAACTGCACGGTCGCGCGTTCCAGCGCCGACTTTGCGGCGCCCATTTGTTGCGCGATCGAGTGGCAATCGCGCCCTTGCTCGATCATCCGGGCGATCGCCCGCACTTGGCCCTCGACGCGCCGTAAACGCGCCAAAATCGCCTGGGTCGTCTCGGGGTCGATGTCGAGCCTTCCCTCACTCTGCACAATCGGTTCCCGGCTTTTTCTTGCCATACCGTTACTCTACTCGGTATCGGGTTACGCTTGCAATACCCTAGGGGGTATGGTATATTCGGCGAGGTCACCCGCTTGCAAGGAGTTCACATTCAATGAGTGCCGTTAATCCATTACTCTGCCCGGCCAAAGACCGCGGGTGGAGAGTCGAAGCCGCGGTTCGCGGCGTTGCCGGAACCATCGTGCTCGCCAGCGCGGCGCTCGCACTCCTGGATCGGCGCTGGTTGTGGCTCACGGCGTTCGTGGGAGTCAACCTGCTGCAGTCGTCCTTGACCGGCTGGTGTCTGATGTCCAATTTTCTGGCGATGTTCGGCGTCGGGGGCACCAAGCGCAATGCGTAACAGCGTGATCGCCGCAGCCTTGGCAGGCGGGGTGTTGATCTCCGGCTGCGCGTCCCACGGCCCCGATACTTCGGCCGAACAGAGCATTCCGGTTTCCGTCGCGATCGCTCGCACGGCTTCTTTTTCATCGCCGATCGAACTGTCGGGGACGCTCAGCGCCGTCAGCAATGCCACGGTCGGCGCGGCATCGGCCGGGCGCATCGTGTCGGTCTCCGTTCGCGTGGGCGATCGCGTTAGCGCCGGAACGGTGCTGGCGCAGGTCGATACCTCACAATACGGCGCGCAATTAGTCGGCGCGCGTGCCGGAGCCGCGGCCGCCTCGGATAGCCAACGGGCCGCCCAAGCCCAGGTAGCGCAGGCGCAAAGCCGCCTCCAACTCGCCCAGACGACGGCCGGCCGTATGTCCTCGCTCTACGCGCAGGGCGCCATTTCCAAGCAGCAGCAGGACGAAACGCAGGCGAGCTTAGCAGCCGCGCGCGCCGGAGTCGCGCAGGCCCAAGCCGGCCTCGGCGCAGCCGCAAGCATGGCGGCCCAAGCGCAAGCCGGCGTCATGGCCGCGAGCGTGCCGCTACAAAACGCTACGATTACCGCCCCGTTTTCAGGGGTCGTTACTTCAAAATTCGTCGAACCCGGCTCGGTAGTCGGGCCCGGTAGCCCGGTTGCGACCGTGCAAGACACCCACGATCTCGAGTTGGATGTCGCCGTCCCCGAGGACAATGCGGCATCGCTCGTGCCCGGAGCGAGCGTCGCCGTGCACGTCGACGCATTGGGCGGGGCGCAAGTCCCCGCAACGGTGCGCGCCGTCGTCCCGTCCGATAACGCAGCGTTGCGTTCTGCGACGGTGCGCATCGCCGTCGCATCGCGCGCGGGGCTGTTGCCCGGAATGTTCGCACGCGTCTCGGTTCCCGGTAGCACGCATCGCGGCGTGAGCGTGCCGTTCGCGGCCATGGTGACGCGCGCCGGGCAAGCCGGCGTCTTCGCGGTCGTATCGGATCGCGCCACGTTCATGCCGGTGCAGCCCGGGGTCGTGAACGGTACGTCCGTCGAAGTGAGCGGCCTGCGCGCCGGCGCGCGCGTCGCCGTGACCAATATCGCGCAACTCACCGATGGCGCACGCGTTACGGTGTCGCCTTAATGAGCAAACAAGGCATGGCCGGGCGCATCGCCCGGTATTTTCTCCAGTCGAAACTGACCCCCGCAATCGTCATCGCGATTTGCGTCTGGGGCTTGATGGCGATTTTCCAGACCCCGCGTCAGGAAAATCCGCAAATCACGATGCCCGCCGCGACGATCGTCACGCAGTATCCCGGCGGTTCGTCCGAAGAAGTGCAGAAACTCGTCACCGAACGCGGCGAACGCGTTCTTCAAGAAGTTCCCGGCATCGAGCACATCTACTCGACCTCGACGCAGGACGTCTCGATCATGACGGTGCTGTTCCACGTCGGCGACGACCCGACCAAATCGTTCGTGAGCCTGTACGACCAGGTGTTCGCGCACCTCAACGAGCTGCCGCCCGGAGCATCGCAGCCGCAGATCACCCCGCTTTCGGTCGACGACATTCCGATCGTCGTCCTCACCTTGCACGGCGCGAACTACAACCGCGGCCAGCTCGATGCGGCGGCGGAACACCTGATCGATGCCCTTCGTTCCATCGACGGCGTTTCGACGATCGATACCTACGGCGGGCGCCCGCGCGAAGTGAACGTCACGATCGATCCGGTCAAGCTCGCGGCGTACGGCCTCTCGCCCGGGCAAATCGCACAGGCCCTAGGCGTAACGAACCTCACGCGTCCGGTCGGCACCGTCCGCGACGCTCGCAACGAACTCACGATTCACGTGGGGACCGTCTTCTCCAACGTCGACCAAGTGCGTTCGCAGATCGTCAGCGTCAGCAAAGGCCAGCCGGTCACCCTCGGCCAGGTGGCCGACGTCCAACTCGGCTATATTCCCGAAGAAGCGCGCACGCAATTCGCGTACGGCGGAGCCGAGAAGAACGCATCCAAGGCTCCGCAACCCGCGGTCAGCATCGCCATCGCAAAGAAAGCCGGCAGCAACGCGGTCTCGGTCGCCCAAAGCATTTTAGCCACAACGAAGGCTACCGAACTCCCGCCCGGCGTTGACGTCACGGTTACGCGCAACGACGGCGCCAAAGCCAACTTAGCCGTCAACGAACTGATCGAGCGTTTGGTCGAGGCGATCGTCATCGTCGTGCTCTTGCTCCTGGTTCTGGGCTGGCGCGAAGCGCTGGTCGTGGCCACCGCCATTCCGCTCACGCTGTTCATCACGCTGGGCGTAGGGATGATGACCGGACAATCGATCAACCGCATCACGCTGTTCGCGCTGATCTTAGGCCTGGGTCTCCTCGTCGATCAAGCGATCGTCATCGTCGAAAATATTCACCGGCACTACGAAGTGCATCCCGATCGTTCGAAAGCCGAATCGACGGTTCGCGCCGTCGCCGAAATCGGCAGCCCGACGACCCTGGCGACCGTCAGCGTCGTGCTC
>DATKQG010000101.1 GCA_035532835.1 Candidatus Dormiibacterota bacterium | reverse complement strand
CTATGCGTTCGTGCGCGACGCCGAGCCCCAGGTTTTCGCCGCGGTACGACGCGCGATCGAGCTGCGCCGGTGGGATGCCGACGTTGCCGCGCTATGGGTCGAGCCCGACTGCAACGTTCCGTCCGGAGAATCGCTGATTCGGCAGATGCTCCACGCCGAACGGTTCTGTCGCGAGGAGCTGGGCGTGGTCCCCAGTATCGCGTGGTTGCCGGATACCTTCGGCTTCCCCAATACGTTGCCGACGTTGTTGCGGCACTGCGGCATCGCCCGTTTCGCCACTACGAAGTTGATGTGGAACGATACGACGGTCTTCGCGCACCCGCAGTTTCTTTGGCGCGGTCCGGACGGGAGCGAGGTTGCCGGCGCGCTGATCGCGTCGTACGAAGGGGGTATCGACGACGCGCGCGTTGCGGCGGCAAACGCACGCAACGAGCCGCTGGTCGTCGGATACGGCGACGGCGGAGGCGGCCCGACCGCAGCGCAAGTGGAGCAGCTCGCCGGCTTGGGCACGTGGGAGGTGTCGGCACGTTGGTTCGAACGCTTGGAGGCACGGCGAGCCGTGTTGCCGGTACACGCGGACGAGCTTTACCTCGAGTACCACCGCGGCGTTCAGACCACGCATCACGATATGAAGAGTGCGAACGCCCAGCTCGAACGCGCGTTGAACTACAGCGAGGAGCGCGCCGCGTGGTGCGTTGCGATTCACGCGCCGTCGCACCTCGTGCGGCGCTTGTGCGAGGCCATCGATGCGGTGTGGGAAATCGTGCTTCGCAATCAGTTTCACGACGTTCTGCCCGGAACGTCGATCGAAGCGGTGTACGTCGACGCGCGTGCCGAGTACGAGCGTGCGCGAGCGATTCTGCGCGATGCGGACGACCTTGCGACCGCGTGGCTTCCGCGCGCCGCCGAGCGCCGCGAGAAGCGCGGGTGGTGCGAGCCGGCCGAGCGCGGCGACGGATATGCGTTCGAAAATGCGTCGCTCCGGGCGCTCGTAACGAAGCAAGGCGCGCTGCGCGAACTTGCCGGCGCGGCCGGGAGCAACGCGATCTCGCAGGCGAACGTCTTGGCGCTGTATCGCGATCGTCCGAAGAAATGGGACGCCTGGAACATCGATGCGAATTATCGCAAACGCGTTCGAGCGGCCAAGCCGCAGGCCGCCGCAGTATGCGACGGCGGGCTCGAGATACCGTTTATGGTCGGCCGCTCGCCCGCGACGATGCGTATCGCATTGCGTCCCGACGAAGCCTTCCTGCGCGTATCGCTCGCGATCGACTGGCGGGAAAGCCACGCGCTGCTCCGCTGCGAAAACTGGTTCGCGGCGCGGGCGGACGGCGTAACGTACGGGAGCCCGCACGGGACGATTCGGCGCGGGCTCGCGCGCCGGACTCCGGCCGAACGCGCGCGATACGAAGTTCCGGGCCAACGCTTCGCCGCTCTACGCAACGACGATGGGTCGGGCGTAGCCGTGCTGGCGCTCGACACCTACGGCTGGGACGCGCAAACGCTCCCGCGGGGCGGCGTTCGCATCGGGCACTCGCTGTTGCGCGCGACGCGCTGGCCCGATCCTAGCGCCGATCGCGGGGAGCAGCGCTTCGAATGGGCATACGCGCCGCTCCAGGATGCCTCGACGAGCGCGTGCGAAGCCGTATGGGAGCGTTTTGCCGCCGAGCCTCGCGTGCGTCTTTTTACCAGCGATGATCCGGCGAGCTTGGTGGTAGCTTGCAAGCCGGCCCAGGATGGGCGAGGAATCATCGTACGCGTGCGCGAGTGCGACGGATCGCCGCGGCCTCTGCGCTTGCGGTGCGGGGCCCGGATGCGCTCCGCCGGCATCGTCGACGGCCTCGAACGCGACGCATCGGGGAGCGTAACGATCGATCATGAGACGCTGGTCGGCTCGATCGCAGCCTTCGGCTTGCTGAGCCTTCGCGTGGTATTCTAAGACCCATGGATTCGCGGACGATCTCGATCGTGCTCTTCGACCTCGACGACACGCTGCACGACGATACGCGCGCGTTCGTGAATGCGGCTCAAGAGGTGGCGGGGCAGATCGCCGCCGAGCACGGCATCGACGCGCTTGCGCTCAAAAATGCGTACGTCTCGCAAGCACATGGCTTTTGGAGTAGGCTCTCGACCGAGCATCTAGAGAATCGGCTGGGTACCGTTCGCGAGGCGTTGTGGCATGCGGCACTCAAGGACGTCGGTTTGAGCGATACCAAGCTAGCGGAGCGAAGCGCCGAACGCTACAACGCCTGCCGAAAACGGCATTTCACGCTCTTCCCGGGCGCGCTCGATCTGCTGCACGGCCTTCGTGCGAGCGGCAAGAAGTTGGGTTTGGTGACGAACGGCTTTTCGGAGACGCATCGCGAGAAGATCGAGCTTTTGCAACTCGGCCAAGCGTTCGATGCGGTCTTTATCGCGGACGAAGTTGGTATGCTCAAGCCGGACCCGTTGCTCTTCACCCACGCCTGCACGACGTTGGGAGGGCCGCCACATCACGCGGCGATGGTCGGCGACCGGTACGATCGCGATATCGTCGGCGCGCTCGCGGCCGGCCTCTACACCGTTTGGCTGAACGTTCGCGACGAGACCCTGCCGCCGGGCGTTCGACCGCCGAACGCCGTTTGCCGGAACATCTCCGAAGTTGGCCCGCTGCTAGAGGCGGCCTCGCGCTAGAGCAAGAAGCGACCGCGTACCATGACGCAGAGTGCCCGCGACCTCGAAAGCACCTTCGGACGGGCATTGCAATTGCTCGTTCGCAATTGGTTCATTATCATTCCCGGACTCGTGCTTGCGATCGTCGGTGCCGCTCTGAGTTACGCTATCGTCGCGCTATTCGTCGGTTCGTATGCGGTCAGCGGCGACGGCAGCGCCGATGCGGCGGCGATCCCGTCGTTGATCAGCGCGATCTTGACGCTGGTGATGGGCATTCTCATCGCGATCCTGCAACTCGCATTCGTCACCGGGATGGCGGGCGGTTCGTGGGAGCATGGCAAGGCGAGTTTTCGCGATGGCTGGGCGGCCTTTAGCCACCGCAGCATTCAAACGTTCATCGCGCTGCTCGTCCTGTTCGTCATCGGTTTCTGCGCGACCGCGCTCATCGTGCCGACGTTCTACCTCTCGCTCGTCGCATACGTGATCTTTTTCGTCTATACGATGGCTTCGGTCATCATCGGGCGCAACGAAGCGATTGCCGGGCTCGCGGAGTCGTGCCGCATGGCACTGGCGAATTTTCTCCCGACCTTGGCCGTCGTCGCCCTGATCTTCGCCATCTCGTGGCTCGGGGCACGGATTGGGGACTTGATCGGCCAGGCGAATCCCCTGCTCGGTTCGATCGCGGCGGCCGTATTGCAGCAAGCGATCGTCGCCTATGCGGCGCTGGTGATCGTGGGCGAATACCTCAAGCTTCGCGCCACGCCCGACGCCTAGGATGTTCGGCGCACGCGCATCTTACCCGGCGCGGACCGGGTCTTAGGAAGTTCCATGCCAAAAGGTCTCGACTCGATCGTTATTAAGGGCGCGCGCGAGCACAACCTCAAGAATATCGATCTCACCCTACCGCGCAACCAACTCATCGTCGTCACCGGCCTCTCCGGGTCCGGAAAATCGTCGCTGGCGTTCGATACGATCTATGCCGAAGGGCAGCGGCGCTACGTCGAATCGCTGTCTTCGTACGCGCGGCAGTTCTTGGGGCAGATGGAGAAGCCGGACGTCGATTATATCGAAGGCCTCTCTCCGGCCATCTCGATCGACCAGAAGTCGACGTCGCGCAACCCGCGTTCGACCGTCGGCACCGTCACCGAAGTCTACGACTATCTGCGCCTGCTCTTCGCGCGCATCGGTACGCCGCATTGCTATAGTTGCGGGCGCGAGATCAGTTCGCAATCGAGCGAGCAGATCGTCGACGCAATCCTGGACCTGCCGGAAGGCGCTCGCATCCAGGTCTTAGCTCCGCTCGTGCGCGGACGCAAGGGCGAATACGCGAAACTTTTCGAGGAGGTCGCGAAAGAGGGTTTCGCCCGCGTACGCGTCGACGGCGAAACCAAAGAGCTTCGCGACAAAATCGTTCTCGACAAGAAGCGCAAGCACACGATCGAGGTCGTAGTCGATCGTTTGGTCATGAAGCCGGACGTGCGCAAGCGCCTGACGGATTCGGTCGAAACCACGCTGCGTCTGTCCACCGGCATCGTCACGGTCCTCGTCGAGGAGCCCGGCAAAAAAAGCGAACCCCGCGAACTGACCTTCAGCGAATCGTTCGCGTGCGTCTATTGCGGCCTCTCGTTCGAAGAGCTGGCGCCGCGGCTGTTTTCGTTCAACTCGCCGTACGGCGCGTGCCCGTCCTGCAGCGGATTAGGCGAGAAGATCGAGATCGATCCGTGGAAGGTGATTCCCGATCGGAGCAAATCGATCGCGAACGGTGCGATCGTCCCGTGGAGTAAGAGTTTGGGGAGCGGGCGCTTCCCTTCGATGAATCCCTACTACCTGCAGCAGCTCGAACGCGTGCTGCGAAAATACAAAGCGCGTATGACCACCCCGATCGAGGACCTTTCGGATGAGGTGCTCGACGTGATTCTCTACGGCACCGATCGCGAGCAGGCGTTCGAATACACTTCGAAGGCCGGCAAATCGTGGGAGTATCGCTCGACGTTCGAGGGCGTCGTCAACAACCTGCAGCGCCGCTATGCCGAGACTTCCAGCGACTACGTCAAGGAAGACATCGAGAAATATATGTCGGCCTCGACCTGCCCTACCTGCAAAGGCGCGCGGCTCAAGCCCGAGGCGCTCGCGGTAACGATCGGCGGCATGAACATCGACGCGGTGACGCGCATGTCGATCGAGAACGGCGAGGCGTTCTTTCGCGAACTGCGTCTGACCGAACGGCAGGAGAAGATCGCGCATCAGATCGTCAAGGAAATTCGCGCGCGCATCGGCTTTCTCGCTAACGTGGGATTGAATTACCTAACGCTCGCGCGTTCCGCGACGACGCTTTCGGGGGGCGAGTCGCAGCGCATTCGGCTAGCCACGCAGATCGGCAGCGCGCTCGTCGGCGTGCTCTATATTCTGGACGAACCGTCGATCGGATTGCATCAGCGCGACAACGATCGTCTGCTGGCAACGCTGAAAACGCTACGCGACCTGGGCAACACGCTGATCGTCATCGAGCACGATGAGGATACGATGCGCACGGCCGACGTCGTCGTCGATATCGGCCCGGGAGCGGGAGCCGAAGGCGGGGAGATTCTCACCGTCGGCACGCTCGACGAGGTGTTAAAACATCCCCTCTCGGAGACGGGCGCATATCTTTCGGGGCGTAAGTTCATTCCGATTCCAAAGACGCGCCGTAAGGCTCGCGGGTGGCTTGAAGTGCGCAAGGCCACGGTCAACAATCTCTCCGGCATCGACGTGAAATTTCCGATCGGCGTCTTCACCGCGGTAACCGGGGTGAGCGGCAGCGGTAAATCCACGTTGGTCAATCAGGTGTTGGTGAGGGCGCTCAATCAACATCTGCACGGGCAACCCGCCGGTGGAACCTACGGCACGGTAAAAGGGGCCGACCAACTCGATAAAATGGTGGTCATCGATCAGTCTCCGATCGGCCGCACGCCGCGGAGCAATCCGGCCACCTACACCGGCACGTTCGACCACATCCGCGAACTTTTTTCGCTCGTGCCCGAATCGAAGATGCGTGGTTACGCGCCCGGACGCTTCTCGTTTAACGTCAAGGGCGGGCGCTGCGAAGCGTGCGAGGGCGACGGCATCATCAAAATCGAGATGCACTTTCTCCCCGACGTCTACGTTCCGTGCGAAGTCTGCAAAGGCAGGCGTTACAACGCGCAGACGCTCGAAGTAAAGTACAAGGGCAAGACGATCTCCGACATTCTCGAGATGCGCGTAGACGAAGCCAACGCGTTCTTCTCGGCGATTCCGCGCATTCACAATAAACTGCGGACGATTTGCGAAGTCGGGCTGGGCTACATCAAGATGGGGCAGCCGGCCACGACCCTTTCCGGTGGCGAAGCGCAGCGCGTCAAGCTGGCGACCGAGCTCTCGCGCCGTTCGACCGGCCGGACGTTCTACGTGCTCGACGAGCCGACGACGGGTTTGCACTTCGCCGATATCCACAAGCTGCTCGACGTGCTCCAAAAGCTGGTGCAGACCGGAAACAGCGTACTCGTGATCGAGCATAATCTGGACGTCATCAAGACGGCCGATTATTTGATCGACATGGGGCCCGAAGGCGGCGATAAAGGCGGTACGATCGTCGGCACCGGAACGCCCGAGGAATTGGCCAAAAATCAAGCCTCGTATACCGGGGCATACATCAAGCCCGTGCTCGTGGACGGGCGTTCGCTGGGCCATAATGCCCCCGACGTAACGGAGATGGCGCGCCTCGAAAGCGAGAACTTTGCGGTTCTTGACGATCTCGCGAAGGGTGAACGCGTTGCCGTCGAAGCGTAGTTGGCGCTGATGGCAACTTTCTCGATTGCAATGTTGGTCTGTTCGGACCTCACCCGTTCCTGCGATTTCTATCGCGACGTGTTGGGTTTACGCGTGCTAACCGACAAACGCCCGCATTGGATCGAATTCGAACTCGCCAAGGGCTCCTCGCTCGGCCTGCACCCGAAATCGGAGTTGTTGGCGGTCCGCCCGGGGTCGTTGCAGCTGGGCTTTACGGTTAAAAACGTCGATCGATTCGTGGCCGATTGTGCGGTACTCGGCGTCCCGATCTTCCAGGACCCCTACGACGAGTCGTTCGGCCGCGTCGCGGTGATTTCGGATCCGGATGGCTATCCGATTCAGGTCGGCTCGCCGAAGCGCGGATAGATGAGCGCGCGGGCTCGCGCGCAGCAGTTGCGCGCCCTTCTTGACGAAGCCAACTATCGCTACTACACGCTCGACAGCCCGACGTTAACCGACGCCGAGTACGACGAGTTCCTCAGAGAACTGATCGCTCTCGAATCCACCGAACCATCGTTGCGCACGGCGGATTCGCCGACGCAACGGATCGGGGCGCCGCCTTCCGAACGGTTCGCGCCGTATCAACATTCCGCGGCAATGCTGAGTTTAGCGAACGCCTTCAGCGCAGACGAACTGCGCGCGTTCGACGAACGCGTCGTAAAGCTCGCAGGCCGACCGGTCGAATATATCTGCGAATTGAAAATCGACGGCCTCGCGATCGCGCTCGACTATCGCGACGGTCTCTTCGTTCGCGGCGGCACCCGCGGAGACGGCCGCGTCGGTGAAGACGTCACACCCAACCTGCGCACGATCAAAACGATCCCCCTGCGATTGCACGAGCCGTTGACCGCACTCGAAGTACGCGGGGAAGTGTTTTTGCGAAAGGCCGATTTCATTCGGCTCAATCAAGCGCGCGAACGCGACGGCCTCGAACAGTTTGCCAATCCTCGCAACGCCGCCGCGGGCGGCGTGCGGCAACTCGACTCGCGATTCACGGCGGCACGCCGCCTCTCGTTTTTTGCCTACCAAGCGATCTGGCGCGATGTCAAAGACGCTCCGAGCGGCCAGTGGGACGCGCTGCACCGCCTGCACGAATTGGGCTTTGCCATCAATCCGTACGTCGAACGCGCTGCGACGATTGCGGAGGTGATCGCGATCTGCGAGCGATGGGAACTCGAACGCGATACGCTCGACTACGAAATCGACGGCGTGGTGGTCAAGGTTGACGATCTCGCGACGCAGGATGCGCTGGGAAGCGTCGCGCGCGATCCGCGATGGGCGGTGGCGTTCAAGTTCAAACCGCGTGAAGCGCAGACGAAATTGCTCGATATCACGATCAGCGTCGGCCGCACCGGTACCCTCAACCCGAACGCCGTGCTCGAGCCCGTGCGAATCGGCGGGGTGGTGGTGAGGAGCGCGACGCTTCACAACGCGCAGTACATCGCGAGCAACGACATTCGCATCGGCGACACGGTCGTGGTGACGCGTGCCGGCGACGTGATTCCGCGCGTCGTGCGCCCGATCGTCGCGCTGCGCACGGGCGCGGAGCGCGTTTTCGCGATGCCCGATCGTTGCCCCGTGTGCGGGTTCGCGATCGATCACCCGGAGGGCGAAGCGATGTCGCGCTGCACGAACGCAACGTGCCCCGCACAGGTTTTCGAACGGGTGCTGCATTTCGCGTCGCGCGGAGCCATGGATATCGAAGGCCTGGGCGAGGTGCTGGCGGAGCAATTGACCGAGCTCGGGCTCGTGCACGACGTCAGCGATATTTACCATTTGAGCGCCCAAGCGCTCGAACGCGTCCCGCGGTTGGGGCCCAAGAGCGTGCAAAACCTCATGCGCGCGATCGAAGATTCTAAGCAGCGCGGCCTCACCCGGCTACTGGTGGGCCTGGGCATCCGTTTTGTCGGCGAGCAAACCGCGGCGATCCTCGCGTTGGACTTCGGTTCCATCGATGCGATCGCGCAGTCTTCGACCGAGGCGCTACAACGCTGCGAGGGGATCGGCCCGGAGGTTGCGGGCAGCGTGGTGCTGTTCTTCGCGCAGGCGCCGAATCGCGCGATGGTCGAGCGTTTGCGCGAGGCCGGCATCGTGATGCACGGCCCCGTCGGCCGGCGCGCGAACGACGGGGCCCTTGCGGGAAAGACGTTCGTCCTGACGGGGACGCTGCCGACGATGACGCGAGAAGAGGCAACCGAGGCGATCGAAGCGCTCGGCGGCAAAGTGACCGGTTCGGTGAGCAAAAAAACGCACTACGTCGTAGCGGGCGAAGCCGCGGGCAGCAAGCTTACCAAAGCCGAGCAACTCGGCATTCCGATTCTCGATGAAGAAGCGCTGCGCGCGATGCTCGCGTCCCGGCCATAGCCGCGGCGCTAGAAAAGCCGCGTCAGGCCGTTGGGCTCGAGCTCGTTCGGGAGCGCATCGGCGAGCGCTTCGGGAAGGTCGCCGGCTAGCGTTCCGACCGGGCGACGCCGTTCGCAGACTTGGCCCGCGAGCCCATGCCAGTATGCGCCGCAGCGCGCGGCATCGAGCGGCGAGAGGCCCTGCGAGAGCAGGCTCGCGATGATGCCGGTGAGCACGTCGCCGCTCCCGGCGGTGGCGAGCGCATTCGTACCCGTAACGTTGACGTGCATGGTGGTACCGTCGTAGATCAGCGTATCGCGACCTTTGAGGAGGGTCGTGATACCCGTGCGATCGACGAACTCGCGCAGGCGCGCGACGCGCTGCCCCGGAGCGATGGTACCCAGGCCGGACAAACGCGCGAATTCGCCCTCGTGTGGCGTAACGACGATGCGCTTTCCCCGTGCGATATCCAGATGCTTCGCGAGATGAAAGAGCGCGCTCGCGTCGGCGACGATCGGTAGCGTCGCGCGTTCGATGATGCCGCACACGATTTCACCCGCGCGTTCGTTTAATGCTAGGCCCGGCCCGATCGCGATCGCGCTGCTTCGCTTCGCTATGTCGAGCAGGTCTTCGACGACTTGCTTGGGGCCGTCGTCGCCGGAGATGCCGACGACGACCGTCTCGAGAAGATGGGTGCGAACCACCGGCGCCGCCGCGGCCGCCGTCGCCAGCGTAACGTAGCCCGAACCGGCGCGCCCGGCCGCCCGCGATGCGAGCGCGGCGGCGCCCGGAAACTGTTCGGAACCGGCGATGACGAGCGGTGCTCCGGCGGCGCGCTTGTCGCCGCATGCGGAGCGCTTTGGAAGCAGCGCGAGGAACGCGCGATCGTCCAACGCCGCGTACGCATGCGCGTAGCTAGCGAGGATACTCGGCGCGATACCGATATCGGCGACGTAGAGTTCGCCCACGCGTTCGCGCCCGGCTTCGACCAGCAATCCCGGCTTCGCCGCTGCGAGCGCGATCGTAAACGAGGCGCGCACCGCGCGTTCGGCGACCGCGCCGGTGTCGGCATCGATGCCGCTGGGAATATCGATGGCGAGCACCGTTCGCTCGCGCGCATCGAGCACGTCGAGCGCCGCTGCGTAGCTTGCATCGATCGGCAAGCGCGCCCCGGTGCCGAAGAGCGCGTCGATCGCGAGCGCCGCTCCGTCTACGGCAGCGAGCGCTTCGGCGGGCGTTTGTGGAAACGGCTGCGTCGCGACGCCTGCATCGCGCGCGCGTTCTTGCGCGGCGATCCGGGCGGGCGACGGCTGCGGGCTCGCCGCAGCATAGACGATGCGCTGGTAACGGGCGTCCAACTCGGCAAGCGCGGCAAAGCCGTCGCCGCCGTTGTTGCCGGGCCCCGCGAATGCAACGATACGTCCGCCCTCGGGCCGGCGCGCGCGAACAAAGGCCGCAATCCGGATGCCGGCGGCCTTCATGAGTGCGTCTGCGCCCATCGTCGCGCACGCCTGCGTATCGGCGGCGCGCATACCGGCGGAATCGAGGACGTACGTCATCGTTCGAGGATGACGACGGCTGCCGCCGTCGCTTCCGTGTGCGTGATCGTCAGGTGAATCGAGGCGACGTCGCGTTGGACGAGCAAGCGTTCGGCCTTACCGAAGAGATGAATGATCGGCTTGCCGCTCGATTCGTGGCCGACCCCGACCCACCGCCACGGGATCGCGTGGCCGAAGGCTTTCCGCGTCGCCTCTTTTGCCGCAAAGAAGCCCGCCAGCCGTTCGGGCCAGTTCCGTTTGCTGCGCGCGTAGGCCATTTCTTCATCCGTATAAACTTTGCGTGCGAACCATGCAAGTGCGCGCTCGTCGAACCGGTAACGCTCGACTTCCGCCAGGTCGATCCCGATGCCGACGATCATGTTTCCGGCTTTCGTAGCGGTTAACAAGTTTTCCGGCCTGGCGGGGCGAAGCAGGGCTAGAGATGGAGTCGAGGGTTCGCATCGTTCCGATCAACGCAATGGATGGCGGTTTTCTCGACCGTCTCGCACTCTGCTTGGAGGAGCGCTTTCTCGCGTCCGCACGCGTGGAGCGCACGCTGGTGGTTCCGCGAAGCGCGCTGAACGCAACCCGCCGGCAACTCTTTCTCTCCACCATCGTCTCGAAGGTACGTCGCGCCCATCCAGAAGAAGCCGGCGTGCTGCTCGCCATCACCGATTTCGATGTCTACAAGACGTCGCATCGTTTTATTTTCGGCGATGCCGACGAGGCGCAAGGCGTCGCGGTCGTTTCGCTCCATCGGCTCCGCTCGGAGTTCTACGGCGAGGAACCCGACGAGAACATGCTCTTTCAGCGGGCGCTCAAAGAGTGCGTGCACGAACTAGGGCATGCGTTCGGCTTGAAGCATTGCTTCAATGCCCGCTGCGCGATGTACTACTCCAACTCGATCTTCGAGACCGATAACAAAATGCCGTATTTTTGCGAAACGTGCGATAAGCGCATGAGCCGCGCCCGGAACGAGCGCTCGTAGCGGCACTCCCTCGGGCGCAGATAACGGCTCCCAGCTAAACCGGGGACCCCTAACGGCCGTTACAACGGATATAGGGAGAGCGCGCGTTGAAGTCTCGCAGAGGGGCTTCGGTAACCGCTTCTCTTGGGCTTTGGGGTGGTGCGGCTCTTGTTCGTCGTGATAAAGGGAGTACTGTGATCTACGCCTTCTTCGCGGGGTTGCGGACGCGGCTTTCGGCCCCGGCCCGCATCTTCATTGCTGCGATGGCTGCTGCCGTGTGCTTCGGCCTGGCATGGTACGGTACGCCGGTCTCGATAGAGATTCTGCTGCTGGCGGTCGTTGCGGTGGCCGCGGCGCTGGTGGGCTTCCCGCTCGGTGCGGTGCTGGCGCTCGTGGTCGGAGCCATCGATTTTACGGTTCGGCGAGCGCATCACAGCCACGAGGCGCTCTCGAGCGCGATACTGCTCGCGGCGAGCGGGGCGATCGTGAGCGCGCTCTTCTTGGGCGAGTCCTCGGATGGCGAGACGCGGGCGGAACCCGAGGCCGCCCAGCGCGCATTTACGGGATTCGGCCGGGTCGCGCTCCCGCGCGGCGCCGACGCGAGCGCGACGATGCACGCGAGCCTCGCGTCGCTGGCTTCGGGCGTCCGCGACGTCTCGCAAGGCGATTTCACGAAAAACATCGCGGTAAGCGATGCGGCCCTTCAAGACTTGGCCATCGCCCTGAACAAATTGATCTTCGGGATGCGCGATTTTCTCCGGCAACTGCACAAGAACGCCGACAATTTGGGCGTCGCGGGTGAGGACCTCCGTTCGACCGCTTCAACCGCGCTGGCGGTGATCGAGGGCGCTTCGGTCGCGCAGGGCCAGCTCGACGAAGGCATTCAGGAGCAGTCGCGGATCGTCGAAGAAGCCACGATTCGCGTCCTCGCGCTGACCGAAGCGATCGCCACCATCGCGGCTTCGGCCGAGGAGCAGACGCGCAGCCTCGACGAAACGGCGCTGGCCGTCTCCAATATGGCCAGTTCGATCGAAGAAGTGACCGCGCAGGTCGATTCGCTTTCGTCGATTTCGACCGAAACCTCTCGCATTGCCGCGCGCGGCGATACGGCGATCGGCACGATCGTAGACGGCATGCACACGATTCGCACCACGATCGACGATCTCGGCAACGACATCGAACAGCTCGGCAGCAATTCCGAGCAGATCGGCGACATCGTTAAGGTGATCGATCGGATCGCGGAGCAGACGAACCTGCTGGCGCTCAATGCGGCGATCGAAGCCGCGCGCGCCGGCGAACACGGCCGCGGCTTCGCCGTCGTCGCGAGCGAGATTCGCAAGCTTGCGGATAGCAGCGTTTCGGCCACCAAGGAGATTGCCAGCCACATCACCTCGACGCAGGGCGTCATCGGCGAGGTCGTCGAGGCGATGTCGCGCTTGACCGCGCGCGTGGAAGATAGCGTCGGCAGTACCAACTCGGCGTCCGGCGCGTTGCAAGAGATCGTTTCGGCGGTGCTCGCGTCCAACCAGCAAATTGGAGAAATCAGCGCCGTGACGCGCGCGATGAGCGCTAACTCTTATCAGGTCATCCGTTCGATCGAGGAGATCACGAAATCGGTCTCCCTCAATCTTCAGGCAACCCAACAGATGACGCGTCAATCCGACGACGTGAATAAAGCGTTCTCCGACATCTCGTCGATTTCGCAGCAGAACGCCTCGTCCGTCGAAGTGCTCACATACGTGAACAAGGAAGTCACCGATGCCGCGCAACGCATGCTCACGTCGGTGGAAGAGATGAACGAGCTCGCCGGGCAGATCGATACGCGCCTGGGACAATTCAAAATTAGCGATTCCCGTTCAGAGGAAGGTACCACCGTATGAGCCTACGCGTCCGCCTCTTGGGCACGATCATCGGAGCGATCGTGCTGTTTTTTTTGATCAGCGTCATCGCGGCACGCTTGGTGCTTCAGCGGGATTTACTGGATCTTGGGAAGACCGAAGTGACCAACGGCGCGGGCGCCTTTGGCGGATATTGGGACTCGCGCAAGGACCAGATCAAGCTGCTGGTTTCGCAGGATGCGGTCTCCGATAGCTTGCGCAAGATTCTTCAAGCGAAGAACGTGGGCGCGATGCAGGATCAATTAGCAAATATCGCGCGCACGTCGGGGCTTTCGTTCTTAACGATCGTGGACGACAACGGCAAAGTGATCGCTCGCGCGAACGGGCCGCAGCCGGGAACGCTCGCGCAGAATACATTGATTCAGCGTGCGCTCACCGGCGAAACGGTGAGCACCGCGACGCTGCTCGGGCCGGCGGTTCTCACCGGCGAGGGTTTGGCGCTCCAGGCGCAAGCCGATATCAAGGGGCCCGACGGCAAGACCGTCGCGCAGGCCAACCAAGGCCTCGCGCTCGTGGCCGCGGCGCCCATCAGCGACCAAAACGAGCGGACCATCGGTGCGATTTACGGTGGTATCCTGCTCAATCACTACTACGATTTGGTCGATCAGGCAACGCGCGCGCTCGGCGGATCGGCGGCCTTGTTGGACGGCGATGCGATCGCTGCGAGCACGATCGCGCAACCGGACGGTACGCGCACCGTTGACGTGCAGGTTCCGGTTGCGGACTCGGTTCTAAAAACGGGCCAGCCTTATACCGGATCCGATACCGAAGGCGGCACCGAGTACCTGGTCCACGTCGATCCGATTCAAAACGATCAGAATCAAACCATCGGCGCGCGGTGGTACGGCATCCCGATGACGCAGATCACCGGCATCATCAACCACACGACGCAGACGCTCGTGCTGTGGGGATTGCTGGCGATGCTCATCGCGCTCGCGCTCGCTATTCCGATCGTCCAAGCGCTCTCGAACACGCTGGCAAAGCGCAGCCAGCAGGT
>DATKQG010000100.1 GCA_035532835.1 Candidatus Dormiibacterota bacterium | reverse complement strand
ACGCCCTCTTCGAAGCGAAAACGATGACCGGGCGCCGCGGCGTCACGGTGTACGGTCTGCCCGACCAGCGCGTGCTCGATATGCTGCGTGCCGCCCACGCGGTGCGATGAGCTTTATCGAGACGGAGCGTCTGGCGTTGCGTACGTGGATGCCCGGCGACGCGGAAGCGGCGTTCGCCATCTACGGCGACAGCGAGGTCATGCGTTTCGTCCCGGGCGGAGCGGTCGCGCACGATGCGATTCCCGCGTGGATAGAGGCCCTCATGCACTCGAGCGAAGGGGCTGAAGCCGGCGTTTGGCCGGCGATTCTCAAAAGCGAGCGCCGCATCGTCGGCGCATTCGGCATTGCGCCGTCGCCATGGGGTGATACCGAACTTTCGTGGGTGCTCGCCCGCGGCGATTGGGGCCACGGGTATGCGACCGAAGCCGTTCGCGCGGTCGTCGGCTACGCGTTCTCTCAACTTCACGTGCGACGCATATACGTTGCAGTGGATCTCGCGGACGCGCGCTCGGTCGCACTCGCATACCGCGTCGGCATGCGATTTGACCGAGTCGTGCGCGCGCGGCACCGCGACGTGCTACGATACGCGATCGAGGCTAACGCCACTTAACCACGCCCGTTCGAACGCCCGCACGTAAGCGGAAAGCACGGTGCCCGCGCGATGCCTACCGCGTTAGGGGAACGTGTGATTTTTGTGCAATCGACAGGATGTCGAACTTCCTGTGAATGTTGCACAAAAACATACGAGTAGGAAGCGCGCAGGATGCGCGCTGACGAACGGTTCCCCTAACGCGGTAGGCATCGCGCGGGCATCGTGCTTTTGCTCCCAGGCGCGAGCATACAAGCCATCACAAGTGCTGACCACAAGGCTTTGACGGCAGGGCTTGACGCCCGCTTCTCGTTGTCGTATAGTCCTGGTGTATTAGGACACTAAGACACTAGGACACGCATGGCTAAATACGAAGGCGCGAGATGGCGGTATTGAAGACGAGCGATCTCTATCTGGACGATCGTTCCGCGTTGCCGGTCTACCAGCAACTCCGGGAGCAAATTCTTCATGCGGTTGCTCGCGGACGACTGCACCGCGGCGATCGTATGCCGGCGGTTCGCGAACTGGCAAGCCAGCTTGCGATCAATCCTAATACCGTAAACCGGGCTTATGCGGAGCTGGAACGCGATGGCGTCCTGCGCGTCGCGCGCGGCCTGGGGACCTACGTTACGGGCGGCGGATCCCGCGACATCTCCGTTCACCGCACCAAGCTCGCAGAGCTCGCCGAGCGATTCGTCGCGCAGGCGCGCGCGCTTGGATTCGATGCGGAACAGATCGGCCGCGCCGTAGCGGCACAACTGCGCCGAGCGCGCGTTTCACGAGGAGACACACGATGAACGCCCTGTTAATTGCCGGTATTATCGCTTTCGTGATCGTCGGGTTGCGGCAACCGGAGCGGCGTAAGCCCCGCCCCTAAGGCGATCGTTCGCGCGTTAGCCTTGCATGGCTAATAGCGCGACGGTTGCGGCTCCGAGCGCGCTCGGATGGGCCTCGAACCGGCAGAGCGCGCGCCCGATACTGTCGGCCTTTCGGTTCGTGACGAACCATGGCGGCTTGGGCAGGAGCGCTCCGCCGTAACCGGCGAGGCTTCGCGGGAAGGGCGCGAACGGCGCGTAGACGACCGACTTCTGCGCGCGGGAGAAGAGGTGGCTGTTGTGGACGACGCCGATGCCGCTGCGAACGTCGTCGATCGTATGTCCGGGGAAGGCTCCCCAGGTGGTTTGGGTGAGCAGAAAGCCGACACCCGTCCATGCATTGACCGCGACGCAGCCGTACCGCAGGGCCGCGATCGCCTTGTCGCACGCGGCGGCGTGTTCGCGCATCGTCTTTGGATGAACGATCAGGTTGGCGCCCAGCGTGCCCCACAGCGTCTCGTTGGCGAAGGCTACCGCGCGTTCCAGGTATGCATCCGTCGCGCCTTCGATGGCCGTATAGGCCAGGAGGCTGGAGAACGCCTCGGTACCGAAAACGATGTCGTCCGGATCGCCGGAGCTGGCGCACACCATCGTGCGCGCGGTAAACGTCTCGTCCGAGCGGCCGAATTCGCGCACGATCGTGTGTCCCGTGCTGAGGCGATCTCGTCTGGCCGCGGCTCCGGGGTAGTATGCGGGGCGGTCCGGAAGACGCGCGAGGAGCGCTTCGATCTCGGCGACGAGTTTCGCGGTTCCGTCCCAATCCTCGGGAAGAATCAAGACCTGCGACGCGATGCAGTTGAATCCGCCGTTATGGAGTTTTTGGGTGACGATATTCTCGGCCTGGAAGCGAAAATCGGCGTCGGTCCACGGCCCGGGGACCACGATCGTCGGGCTGACGTTTCCTAATTCACTGGTAATCGGTTTGTTGAGAACGGGGCGATTTTCGGCCTTGCGTTTGGCCGTCTCTTCGCTGCCGAAGACGATAACGTCGTGCGTCTTGTCGCTTCCGGTGATGTGGATTTCGTCGACGAGCGCGTGTTCGCAGAGATAGCGGCCGACTTCCGCGCCGCCGTAGGCAAAGCGGACGAAGCCGCCGTCTACGAGCGGGGAGAAAATGTCCTCAAAAATCGGTCCGAGGTAGGCGTTGACGGGATTCATCTTTAGGATGCAGACCGATCCGTCGGCCAGGAGTTTATAGAGCACGTCGAGCGGCGGGATCGAAGCGATGTTGCCGGCGCCAAGCACCAAACAAACGTGCGGCGTCCGCTCCGGCGAGCGATACCAAACGCCCATCGTTTCGGCAAGATTCTCGCCGGTAACCCCGCCCTGCATCCATACTTCGGCGCGCACGCCGCTGAGCAACAGCGCGTCCCAGAGGCTCTCGGGGAAGACGTCGGCCACAACTTGCCCGTCTGCTCGCGTACGTACGCGCGACGGCGCGAGCGCCGGCGAACCGTGTCGCTCGATCTGCTCGAGGGTCTGGATGTACCGATTGAGCGCGTAGAGCAGCGCCCACGGGCCGCTGATCCACTCTTCGCCGGCGAGCGGCGTTCCCGTGAGGCCCTTGGCTTGCGCGGCGGCCGTGGCCCATCGCTCGGCTTCGGCGGCCGTCCGTTCGCGCATGGCGACCAGCAGGCGGATGCGCTCGGAGGTTGGGAGCGTCGTCCAGCGCTTCGCCCCTTCGTGGAGCGCCTGGAGCTGGAGATCGATCGGGTCGGCGGAGGCGGTAGCGGTCATGGCACGAGATTCGACGGCGAGGGCGGGGCTCCGTCAGGGGTACGGCGGTACGCCCTAACGGAGCCGTACGTGCAGATCGGGACCAGGATGCCGCGTTTCACCAAGGCGGCTATCTGCGGCGCGATCTGCGTCGCGAACGCACGATTGGGATAATCGCTTGCAAACAGCGCGTATGGCGCGGAGAGATCGCCGATGGTTGCCCGCGGATATGCGGCTACGATCGCGGAGTACCATTCGTCGTGCGTATCGACTTCGGCATCCCGCGGAATGCACGCGAGCGCGCGCCGGGCGTCGGCCAGATCGCGGTAGCCCGGACGTAGATAGTGGAGGGGGTGCATCGGATTGGTTGCGAGCAGCGCGAGAGCGCATACGGCGATGCTCGCGTCGAGCCAGCGCTTCGCGCGTGCGGGGTTTTTGCGCGCGAGCGATGCGCACGCGGCGACCGTGGCCAGCAGCACGAACGGAATCCAGAGCGCCGCATAGTGCTCGCCCATACGCCAAACTTCGCCCGAATTGGCGAGCAGCACGATGCCGAACCCCGGTACGCTGCACAGCAGCACCCACGAGCGAAACGGCAATACCAGCAGCGGTACGAACGCTTCGAGGAGATACGTGAAGCGTCCGAAGGTTACCGTGGCGCGAAGAAGGTCCGCCGGCGCCGTGACGATCGAGGCAAGCACCCCTAGCGGCGACGATGCGAACGGATACACGTAGAAATGGCTTGGCTGCCACCCGCCCACGTGTGGGATGACGATCCCGTAATAGATGCCCAGGACAGCGGCCGAACCGGTTGCGGTCGCCAGCGCGCAGACGGAGCGCGCCCGATCGCGCTTCCACCAGTAGATCCCGAGGCCGAGCATGATGACCGCTAGTTCCAGGCTCACGTCTTCGCGAACGCCGATCGCGAGCGCGGCCCATAGCGCATACCAGCCGTAGCGCCGGCGATCGAGCGCGATCGCCCCGCCGAGCACCAGGGCCGGAAAGAGGACGAGCTCGTGAAATTCCTCGAATGCGATCGAAAGCAACGCCGGGTAGAGAAGGGCGACGAGCGCCAAGCGCAGCGCGACGTCGGTGCCGGTGCGCGCACGGGCGTATACATACACGAGCGGACCGCACGCGAGCGTGGCGACGATCGCCACTACCTGCAAGGTGAGTTGCGAAGGCAGCGCAGCAACCAGCGGCCACAGCACGGCCAGGGTCGGAGAGCTATGAAACTTCCAGTGGGTCGCATGCTCCGGGCCGTCGCGCATACCGCTCCACGCGTGCAGCACCACCTGATAGAACGTGCCGGTATCGGCGCCGTAGGTCCAATCGGCGAAACGTACCAGCGCGCATGCGAATAGCGCGGTACCAAGGACGGCGCAAGCACCGTAGATCGTTCGCATGGCCTTCCGATCGGTCACCGCGAGATCATGCCGCCCGCATACGATCGAGCCCTCCCGATCATCGTCAAGAAATGAAGATGGCGTGCCCAAAACGGGCACGCCATCTTCATTTCGGGCATTCCGAATGCTTAGCTGATCAGTTCGCGTTCCACCATGATGGCGCGCGGGTCGATCAAGTGCTTGTTCAGGCCTAGCTTCTCCGGCGGTACGCCGAGCGCGAACGCGACGAGCTGCGGGAGGTGGAAGGTCGGCAAGTCCGTACGGCCCCATCGAGCGGCGGAGTCTTGCTGATAACCGTCGAGCGCGAGGTGGCAGAGCGGGCAGGGCGTGATCACGGCTTCGGCGCCGCTATCCTTGGCCATGCGCATGTTCTGTCCGACCATCGACGACGCGACGTTATCTTTCTCGAGTTGGATGTGGAAGCCGCAGCACCGCGTCTTGCCGGCGTAATCGACCGCTTCGCCGCCGATCGCCTCGATCACGTCCTCGAGCGAGTGCGGATTACGTGCGGATTCCCAGCCGTTGACGCTTTCGGGACGGATGATGTGGCATCCGTAGAAGGGCGCGACCTTCAGGCCGTTCAGCGGGCGCACCACCATGCTGCGCAGATTGTCCAATCCGATGTCGTCGATCAGCATCCACAGCAGATGGCGTACGACCACTTCGCCATGATACTTCGTGCCGAACTTTCCGAGGATCGCGTTGGCCTGATCCATGCGCTCTTCGCTCTCGAGGAGCTCTTTATTGGCCGCGCGCATGTGGCCGGTGCAGGTCGAACAGATCGTGATGACGTCGTCCAAGCCCAAAGCTTCGGCCTGAGCGTACGTGCGGGCATTGAGCACGCGGGCGACGTCGCGGTTGACATCGTTGACGACCGAGGCGCCGCAGCACGAAGCTGCGGTCAACTCGATCAACTCGATGCCGAGCTTATCGGCCAGGAGCATGGTCGAATTGAACAGCTCCTTGCACGATTCTTTGGCGACGCAGCCGGGAAAGAAACCGTAACGTTTGGTTTCACGCGAGCGCGTCGCCTTATGCGACGCGAGCGGCCGGTCTTCGGGAAGAATGGCAGTAGACATGAGTTAAACCGGGACCTCCAGCGACTCGAAAATAGTACGGACTTCGTCGACCTTTGGAATCGGCTTCATGGAGGCAAGCCCCAGCATGGGCGCGGTTCCTCCAACGGCCATCTCAACCGGCGTCAGCTTGCCGCGGGCGACCATACGCAAGGCAAGCGGCGTGACTTTGAGCAGACCGCGGACGTTGAAGCGGCCGACCGTACCGAGGATGACCTCGGTCTCGGCGAGCATGCCGGTTTGCTTGATCGTCTTAGCGACGACCAGCGCATGGCGCGGGCCGCGCTCGTCGAGCATCACCTTGTCCGTGATCGCCGCGCGCTTGACGTCGATGATGCGATCGTTCGGATCGACGTGTTTGGGGCAGTACGAGCATGCATAGCAGTGCGCGCAGAGCCACAGGTAGTCTTCGGATATCTGCGCGATGCGTTCGGTGCGCTTGGCGTCGCGAACGTCTTCGATAAAGCGATAGGCGTAGGCGATGGCGGCCGGCCCGGCAAACGCCGGATCGACGCTCACGACCGGGCAGAGCGCGTAACAGGTCGCACACATGATGCAGTTCGCCACGTCGACGAGCTTCTTCATGTCGTCGGGCGAGACGCGACGCTCGGTGGCGTGGTCGCTGTCTTTGTCCTTCGCCTGAAGGTAGGGCTTCAGACGCGCATATTTGTCCCAGAACGGGTCCATATGCACGACCATGTCTTTCATGGGCTGGAAATTCGGCATCGGGTCGACTTTGACGACCCCTTCGTCGTTCATCACCGTGTTGCACGGGGTCTTGCATGCGAGGCCCGTGACGCCGTTGATGTTCATCGAGCATGAGCCGCAGATTGCGGAGCGGCACGAACGGCGGAAGCTGATCGATCCGTCGATCTCGGCCTTCGCGTACTCGAGGGCGTCGAGAACGGTCGTGGTTTCCGGGATGTCGACTTCGACGATATCGCGATGAGGGACGGTGTCGGTCGCTTCGTCGAAGCGAAAGATGTCGAGTTTAATCTGTGCCATCTTTTTAATACGTTCTCACTTGCGGATCGAATTGAGTGATCGTCACGCCGCGCGAGTAATCGAGGCGTGGGGTTCCGTCGTCTTGACGCCATGCCAATGTGTGCTTCATCCAGTTCGCGTCGTCGCGCTCGGGGAAGTCGGTCCGCGATTGCGCCCCGCGCGATTCGCGACGACTCAGCGCTCCGGTCGCAAGCGTGAGCGATGCGTCGATGAGGAAATCGGTCTCGAGCGTAGAGACCAGATCGGTGTTAAACGTCGTCGATTTGTCCATGACGTAGACGCCGGCATCGAATTCTTTGCGAATGCGCGTCAGTTCATCGACCGCTTTGGTGAGGCCCTGTTCGTCGCGGAAGATGAACGTGTTCTCGCTCATCGTTACGTTCATGGCGTGGCGGAGTTGCGGGGCCCGCGTTCCGCTGGTGCGCGAAAGCAACTCGTGGATGCGGTCCTTTTCGGCTTGAAGCGTTCGCGTTGAGGGTTTGACGTCCGGTGCCGTTTTGATGTATTCGACGGCGTGCTTCGCAGCGCGCGCGCCGAAGACGATCGTCTCGAGCAGCGAATTTCCGCCCAACCGATTCGCGCCGTGCACGCTGACGCATGCGGCTTCGCCCGCGGCATAGACGCCGGGCACGCGGCAGTCGCCCCACTTGTTGGTTTCGATGCCGCCCATCGTGTAGTGCGCGCCGGGAAGAATCGGGATCGGCGTTTCGATCGCATCCAGGCCGGTTGCGTCGAGCGCCAGTTCGCGAATTTGCGGGAGGCGTTCGAGGATTTTCTCGCGGCCGAGGTGCCGCAGATCCAGCAGCACGCAGCCGTTGACGCCGCGGCCTTCGAGGATCTCGGTCCATTCGGCGCGTGAAACGACGTCGCGTGAGGCCAGTTCGCCCTTATTCGGAGCGTACTTGAACATGAACCGCTCGCCCTCGGAGTTGAGCAGGTAGCCGCCCTCGCCGCGCGCGCCTTCGGTCATGAGGACGCCGTTTTCTTTTAGCGTCGTCGGATGGAACTGCATGAACTCCATGTCCATGAGCGGGATGCCGGCCTTATAGGCGATGCCCATGCCGTCGGCGGTCGAGGCATATCCGTTCGTGGTTTTGAGGTACATGCGCCCCGCGCCGCCGGTTGCGAAAATGGTTGCCTTCGCGGTGATGAGTTCGAGTTCGCCGTTTCGCATGTTGTACGCGACGACCCCGGCCCCAACGCCGTCTTCGATGGCCAGCGCCGTGCAGAAGTACTCTTCGTAGACTTTGACGCCGAAACGCTCGAGCTGCTCCCAGAGGGTGTGAAGGATCACCAGCCCCGTAACGTCGGCTGAGTAGCAGGTGCGCGGCGATCCGGCGCCGCCGAAGGGGCGCTGCGCGATTCGTCCGTCGGGTAGGCGGGAGAAGATGCAGCCGCGGTGTTCGAGCCAGATGATTTGCTTGGGTGCATCCTCGCACATGGCCTCGGCCGCGTCTTGATCGGCTAAATAGTCCGAGCCTTTGATCGTATCGAACGCATGCGCCGCTGGGGAGTCTTCTTCGCGATTACCGAGCGCCGCATTGATGCCACCCTGGGCAGCGCCGGAGTGGCTGCGGACCGGATGCATCTTGGAGACGATGGCGACATCGGCGCCTGCTTCGGCGGCTTCAACCGCCGCGCGCATACCGGCTAATCCGCCGCCAATAACGACTACGTCGTGCTTGATCACATGTGCCTTTCCCGGAAATGGAACGGAGCTCGGGAGACCCGAGACCGCACTAGGACCTTTGCTTCTTTATACTATTCCCAGATTGGTGACCCCCACGACAATGGTAGGGAAGGCGCGTCTATGCGTCCTGGGCGCCGAGCTCGCCGGGGGCGGGGAGGCCCTGGGCCTTGAGGTTGCGCTCGTAAAACCGGTACTGATTTTTACCCGCTTGCTTGGCTTTGTACAGGGCTTCGTCGGCGGCGAAGAAGAGCGTCTGGCCGTCGATGCCGTCGGATGGGAACATCGCGACCCCGATCGAGGACGCCAGCCCGTTGCGCCGCAGCGAGGCCATGATGCGCTCGACCCCCTGAACGGTCTGCGAGCGGTCGCTCTGTGCCATGACCAGCACGAACTCATCGCCGGCATAGCGAGCGATGATGTCGCCCTTACGGGCGCTCTTTTTCAGCACTTGCGCGAAGCGCTTGAGCGCGAGATCGCCCAGGCTGTGTCCGCCCGAGTCGTTGATTTTTTTGAGGTCGTCCAGATCGAGAATGATAAACGCGAAGGGCGTGTCGTAACGCTCGGAGGTGTGGAGCTCGCGGTCGAGCATTTCGTTGAGCGCTCGGCGGTTGGGGATGCCGGTCAAACTGTCGGTGTGCGCCAAGCGCTGGGTCTCTTCGAGCAGACGGCGCGTTTCCTCGTACAGTCGCGCGTTCTCGACCGCGATCGCCGCCTGCGAAGCGAAATCGAGCATCACGCGCAATTGGTTCTCGGTAATCTCTTCGCCCGGCGGATCGTCGGCATATAGCATCCCGCGTACCACGTCGCGCGCGACGAGCGGCGCCACGCAATACGAGCCTCGCCCCTCGGCCAAGGGTGCATCGGCATCGTCGGCGCCGCCGTAGGCGAGTTGCAGATCGCCGTGCGCGACATCGTGAAGCGTGGAACCTTGGCGGTACTCTCGGGGATCGAGAGAGTGCACGACGTTGCCGTTAAAGTCGGACTCGAGTCGCCGAACGACGGCGCCGCCCTCGATCACGTCGAAGAGGATCACGCGCTTGAATTTGAGGGCTTCCACGACGCCGCGGAGCACCATCGAGAGGATGTCGTTGATCTCCAAGGTGGAGTTGATGGTGGAGAAGACTTGTTGGAGAACGAAGAGTTCCGCATTCTGTTGGGCGTACTCATCTCGCTCGGCCTCGACCATGGCAACACGAAGCCGCAGCCGCTCTATCTCCGTTATGAGATCGGCGGCCGAACCAAGGCCAGGGTCATCCGACAGGTTGGCGCCCATCGATTAAGGTAACGTCACGATTTCGTTCACACTTTAGGCTTGGATTGTCAAGCGTCTGCCATAGGGGCTAGGTTGAGTCAGTTCGTTCACCTCCACGTTCACTCCGAGTACTCTCTGCTCGACGGCGCCTGCCGGGTCGATCGGCTCTGCCAGCGTACGGCCCAGAATGGGGCTCCTGCCGTGGCCCTTACGGATCACGGCGTTATGTACGGGGCGATGGAGTTTTACTACGCCGCCCGCGATGCGAAGCTCACGCCGATCGTTGGCTGCGAAGCGTATATCGCGCCCCGCGGCCGATTCGACCGAAGCGTTCGCGACGAGGCCCACGTAACGCTGCTTGCGGCCGACCTTATAGGCTATAGGAACCTCACGGCCCTGATTTCCAAGGGCTTTCTGGAGGGGTACTACTACAAGCCGCGGATCGATCTCGATCTGCTGGCCGAGCACAACGACGGCTTGATCGTGCTCTCGGGCTGCATGTCCGGGTTGGTCGCGTCGCCGTTATTGAAGAACGACTACGAGACGTCGGTAAAAAACGCCAAGACGTTCGTCGAGATCTTCGGCGATCGGTTCTACATCGAGGTGATGCGCCACGGCATGCCCGAGGAAGACATCATCAATACGGGCCTCGTGAAAGTCGCTCGGCAGTTGAACATTCCGATCGTCGCGACCAACGATTCGCATTACCTCGACCAACGTGACGCTCCGGCGCACGACGTGCTGCTGTGCATCGGTACGGGCAAGACGGTCTCGGATACGAGCCGCATGAAGTTCTACTCCGACCAGTTTTATGTCAAATCCAACGAAGAGATGCGCGAACTCTGGAAAGATCTTCCCGAGGCCTGCGACAACACGGTCAAAATCGCGAACCGCATCGACATCAAGATTCCCGAGAAAATCTTTCATCTGCCGCAGTATCCGGTGCCGCAGCCGACTCCCGAGCGCGAACTTACGGCCGAATCCTACCTCGCCGAGATCTGTGAGACCGGGTTGATCGAGCGCTACGGTGCCGAGCGAGCGGCGAGCGACCAGACGCTACGGACGCGCCTGGACTACGAACTCGACGTCATCGTGAAGATGGGCTTCGCTTCATATTTCTTGATCGTGTGGGATTTTATCAAGTACGCCCGCGATCACGACATTCCGGTGGGCCCGGGCCGTGGCTCCGCGGTCGGATCGCTGGTCGCCTATTGCTTGAAGATTACCGATTTGGACCCGTTGAAGTTCAATCTGTTCTTCGAGCGTTTTCTCAATCCAGATCGTATCTCGATGCCCGACATCGACACGGATTTTTGCGTCGAGCGCCGCGACGAAGTGATCGCGTACGTCACTGAAAAATACGGCAAGGACCGGGTAGCGCAGATCGTCACGTTCGGAACGATGGCCGCGCGGGCCGCCATTCGCGACGCCGGGCGAGCCTTGGGCGTCCCGTTACCCGAGGTCGATCGCATTGCAAAATTGGTCCCGTCGGGCCCGGGCGGCCTCTCGATCGCCGAAGCCCTCGAGCAGATTCCCGACCTCAAACTCATGTATGCTTCCAGCCCCCAGACGCGCAAGTTGCTCGATACCGCCAAAGACATCGAGGGCCTCGCGCGCAATGCCGGTACGCATGCGGCCGGCGTTGTCATCTCGGCCGGGCCGTTGATCGACTACGCGCCCCTGGTCAAGTTCAACGACGGCGGCGTCAACACGCAGTACGATATGGTCTGGGTGGAAAAAATCGGCTTGCTCAAGATGGATTTCTTGGGCCTGCGCAATCTCACGGTCATGAACAATGCGGTCAAGGAGATTCGGCGCATCGCACGGCCGGATTTCGACCTTGCGAAGATTCCCGACGACGATCGCCGCACCTACGACATGCTCGGGCGGGGCGAAACGATGGGCGTCTTTCAGCTCGAGTCCGACGGGATGAAACGCGTCTGCACCGAGCTCAAACCGTCGCGCTTCGAGGACATCATCGCCTTAGTAGCGCTCTATCGCCCGGGGCCGATGGATTGGATCCCGCAGTACATCAGCAATAAACACGGACGCACCAAGCCGACGTACCTTCATCCGAAACTCGAACCGATTTTGGCCGAGACGCATTCGATCGCGTGCTATCAAGAGCAAGTCATGCAAATCGCGCGCGACGTCGCCGGTTTCACGATGGGCGAAGCCGACGAACTGCGCAAGGTGATGGGGAAGAAGCAGAAGGACAAGATCCCGGTGTACCGCGAGAAATTCATCAGCGGTTCCATGGCGCTTTCGGGAACCACGCGAGAGTTGGCCGAACAAATCTTCGCCTTCATCGAGCCCTTCGCAGGATATGGTTTCAATAAATCGCACGCCGCCGCATACGCGTGGATATCGTATCAAACGGCGTATCTCAAGGCGAATCACCCGCTCCCGTATTTGAGCGCGCTGATGACGTCGGTCAAAGATAAGACCGACAAGATGGTGGAGTATCTCGAAGAGGCCAAGAAAATCGGCATCACCGTTATGCCGCCGGACGTCAACGAATCGCTGGTGGATTTCGCGGTGGTCGGCGACGGCATTCGCTTTGGCCTTGCCGCGGTAAAGGGCGTCGGGGAGGGTGCCGTGCGGAGCATCATCGCCGCGCGCGACGCGGATGGACGCTTCATCGATCTATTCGACTTGGCAAAACGCGTCGACGGTAAATTGGTGAACCGCCGCGTCTTCGAAGCGTTGATCAAGTGCGGCGCGCTGGATCAGCTTCCGGGGAATCGCGCTCAGAAGCTCGCGGCGCTCGAAGGCGCGCTCGATTTGGCGGCTCATGCGACGCGCGAAGCCGAGCTCGGCCAGGTGTCGCTATTCGGCGATGCCAGCGAGCACGCGCCGTCACTCGTGCCCACGCTCCCGATGCTCGCGCCGCCGAGCACTCGCGAAACGTTGGCGTGGGAGCGCGAAACGCTTGGGATCTTTGTTTCGGGGCACCCCCTGGCCGAGGTTCAGGACGTGCTGTTGCGTCAGGGCGCCACGTTGGTCAAGGATCTGCGCAACGCCGATGACGATATGGCGATCACCATCGCCGGCATCGTCACCAACGTGCGCCGGACCATGACCAAGGCCGGCGCGCAAATCCTTATCGCGCAGATCGAAGATACGACCGGGAGCAGCGATATCGTCGTATTTTCGAAGATGTATCAAGCCGTGCAGCATCTCTTCGTGCCCGATGCGATCCTGGTGGTCAGGGGCCGCCTGCGTTTGCGCGAGCGCCCCGGCAGCACGCCGGGCGAGGAACCGCCGATCGAACTCTCGGTCAGCGCGAACGAAGTCATGCCGTTCGAACCTCCGGCCCGTGCGCCCGCCGCTCCACCCGCCCGCGGATGGCACGTCGAGGTGAAGGAGCGCTCGCAAATCGATCGCCTTGCGGTCTTGGTCGAGGAGTGGCCGGGCGAGGTGGCGCTGGTCATGCACGTTGGAGAACAATCGCAGCGTTTACCGCGCGCGGTGGCCGCGGATGCCGCGTTCAAGGGAGAACTCGAGCGGATTTTCGGGCCGCATGGCGTCCGCGAGGGCTCGCCATGAGGCTGCCGCCCGGCGTACGCGACTGGTTACCGCAGGAGTACGCCTTCAAGCGCGACGTTCAGGAACGCATCCGAGACGTGTTTCGCCGCTGGTCGTACACCGAGGTGCTCACGCCGACGTTCGAGAGCTACGAAGTGCTCGAGCGCGGTCTGGGCGAACGCCTGATGCAACAGACGTTTCGTTTTGCCGACCCGCTCGGACAGTCGCTCGCGCTGCGAACGGAGATGACGACGCCGATCGCTCGTTTGGTTTCATCGCGCATGCGCGGTGCGTCGCTTCCGCTGCGACTCTCGTACGTGGCGTCGGCATTTCGTTACGAAGAACCGCAACTCGGCCGGATGCGCGAATTTACGCAGGCGGGCGCCGAACTTATCGGAGCGGCCGAAGCCGGCGCGGATGCCGAAGCGCTGTTCATGGCGATCGAAACGCTGGACGCGGTGGGCCTCGGCGATGCGCGATTCGACATCAACGACTCCTCGATCGTTGACGGTGTCCTGGCGGAACTCGGGTTGAGCGGTGCCGACTTCGTGCGCTGCAAGGAACTGCTCACCGAACGGAACCTCGTGGCACTGCGCGCCTTCGGCGAAGACATCGTCCGGCTTTCAACGTTGCGCGGGGACCGGGATGCGATCGAGCGTCTGCGTCCGCTGTGCACGACGCCTTCCTCGCGAGCGGGGCTCGCGCGGATCGAATCGATTCTTGCATTGGCACAGGAGTTGGGCTACCGCGAACGGATCAAACTGGATTTTGCGTTGCTGGGGGATTTGGAGTACTACACCGGGTTCGTCTTCGAGGGGTATATCGACGATCTTGGATTCTCGCTGTGCGGCGGCGGACGTTACGATTCGTTGCTTCCGCGATTCGGGTACGACGTTGCGGCCGTCGGTTGGATGGTCGGCGTCGAGCGCATTCTTTTGGCGCTCGAACGCCGGCGTGAAACCGAGCGGCCGCGCAACGATGTCGACGTGCTCGTCAGCGGCTCGGTGGTGATCGGGCGTAGGGAACGGGCGAAGGGTTTACGCGTGCGCATCGACGTGCGCGGCCTGGACCGCGAAGCGTTGCTGGCCTACGCGCGACACAAGGAGATTCCGCGCGTCATCATCGCTAACGGCGATAAGGTCGAAGAGATCGGCCTCGGAGAACGGCCATGAACCAACCCTTGGTGATCGCTCTACCGAAGGGGAGCATGTACGACGAAGCGGCGGAGCGCTTACGCGATGCGGGCATCGCCGTACCGACCCGCGTCGGACGGCGCTTGACGGTGTTCACCGACGACGGGCAGGCCGAGTTGCTGCTGCTGCGCCCAACCGACGTGCCGGCTTACGTGGAGTTCGGCGCTGCCGACTGCGGCATCGTCGGAAAAGATACGCTGTGGGAGACGGATCGATCGGTGAGCGAGCTTGCCGACTTGCACTTCGGGGCTTGTCGGCTCGTTGTGGCCGCGCGGCGCCAGGACCGGTATCACGAAGGTGAGCGGTATCCTACGTTTCTGCGCGTGGCGACAAAATTCAAGCGCTCCGCTCAGAACTATTTTTCGGATCGCGACCTTCCGTGCGAAATCATCGCGTTGCACGGCTCCGTCGAACTCGCACCGCTCGTCGGCCTTGCGGACGTGATCGTGGATCTGGTTGCGACCGGAAACACGCTGCGCGAGCACGACATGGTGATCGTCGACGAAATCGCGACATCCTCGGCACGATTGGTCGTGAATCCGGTGCGATTTCGCGCGAAATACGATGCGCTGCTCGGCCTCGTCCAGCGCTTGGAAGGGAGCCACCAGAAAGCATGAACGTCCTGCTCGCGAGCGACCGCGCTCGGCTCTCCGCGCTCTATCGTTCGGGATGGCAACCGGATCCCAGCGTCACTTTCTCTGTTTCCGCGATCTTGGCGGACGTGCGGAGCCGGGGCGATGCGGCCCTGATCGAGTACGCGCGGCGGTTCGACGACCCGTCGTTCGATATCTCGAAATTACGCGTCCCGATACCGATGCACGATCGGGCGCGCACCCTGGTACCGCCCGAGATTGCGGACGCCCTGGCACTCGCGAAGCAGCGCGTTGCGAGCTTCCATTCGCATCAGCGACGCGAAGATATCCGCTATACCGAAGCGGACGGAACGACGTACGGATTCTGCTACCGGCCCCTCGACGCGGTCGCCGCGTACGTTCCGGGCGGTTCCGCGGCCTTACCCTCATCGGTCATCATGGGCGTCGTGCCCGCGAAAATTGCCGGGGTCGGCCGCGTCATCGTGTTGACGCCGCCGCAACGCGACGGGCGCGTCCACCCCGCGGTGCTGTATGCGTGCAGCCTATGCGACGTCGACGAACTCTACGCCGTCGGAGGCGCGCATGCGATCGCGGCCGCCGCATACGGCACCGAGTCGATCGCGCCGGTGGAGAAAATCGTGGGACCCGGGAACGTGTGGGTGACCGAGGCGAAGCGCTCGGTTTATGGCGTTTGCGCCATTGACGGCTTGGCCGGCCCATCCGAGGTGCTGGTCGTAGCGGATGAGGGCGCGAGCAGCGAGTTCGTCGTGGGAGAGTTGCTCGCGCAGGCAGAGCACGACCCGCTCGCTCGCGTCGCCGTGGTTTCGGAGTCCCGTTCCTTGCTCGATGCGGTCGCGCAGTTGCTCGATATGCTGGATGTCGGAACGCTCCCGCGCGGGGAGATCATCGCTCGGGTGATCGAGCGCTCGTGCTTTTTGATTCACGCCGCGTCTCGCCGAGAGGTCTTCGAGGTGGTCGAGCGCTTTGCACCCGAGCATCTCTCGCTGCAGGTGCGCGATGCGTCGGGATATCTGCCGTTCGTTCGCAAGGCCGGCGCAGTTTTTGTCGGCGACATGACGCCCGTCGCCTGCGGCGATTATCTCGCAGGCACGAATCACGTCCTACCAACGTCGGGCGCCGCGCGCTTTTCGTCGGGGCTCGCGCTCTCCGATTTCGTGCGGACGTTCTCCGTGGTCGAGAATAGCCGCGAACGCATGACCGCGGACGCGGCGCCGCTGGCGGCCCTGGCTGAATTCGAAGGGCTTTCGCAACACGCGCAGACCGCGCGGATGCGGAGCGGCCAGTGAGCGCTGCCGTACCGAAACTGGTTGCGTTCGACATCGACGGTACGCTGGTGGGGCGGGACGGGGTGATCGCGAGGCGCGTCCGCGATGCCATCGCGGAGATGCGGTCGGCCGGATGCGTCGGAATGCTGGTGACCGGAAGGATGTATCGCGCTGCAGTTGGATTTGCGCGTCAACTGGAGTTCGACGCACCCATCGTCTGCTATCAAGGGGCTGCGATCGTCGATCCAAACACCGACGAGGTGTTGCGCGATATGCCGCTCGCAAACGCGGCCGCATTGGAGGTCGTCTCGCAAGCAAAACGCGCGGGGCTGTACGTACAGCTCTACCGCAACGATGTGTATTATAGCGAAGCGAGCAATCGTTTCTCCGATATGTACGCGCAACTGGCGGGGGTCGAACCGGTGATCGTCGCGTCGCTTGAGGACGCGTTTGCGCAGAGCGACGCCACCAAGGCCGTCGTCGTCGCCGACGGCGAGGCTGCAAAACTCTTCGCGGAGCGCATGCGCGAACTTCTGGATGGCCGTGCGTACGTCACGCGCAGTTATCCGGAATTCGTCGAGTTCTTGAATCCTCGCGTCGATAAGGGTGACGCGCTGCGATTCGTCGCGGCGCGGCTGGGATTCGACATGAGCGACGTCATCGCCGTCGGCGATTCGTGGAACGATGCACCGCTGTTACGCGCCGCCGGGCTCGGGATCGCGATGGGCTCCGCGCCGCCGGAATTGCTGGCCGTTGCCGATATCGTCGTCGACGACGTCGAAAACGACGGCGTGGTTGAAGCGATCCAACACGCGATGCTGAGCGGCGAGGCGTCCGCACGTGGGCGTTAATCGGCCCAAACCCACCCGGCGTCACAAGCGTTCGGCCGCAGCGCGGTTGCGCCGCTTCTGGATCGCGACGGTAGCGCTGATCTTGGCCGCTTCCGCCGGTGGGTTCGCCCTGGCATCGTGGCCCGGGTTCTATCCGCATGCGACGGCCGTGGTTGGGAATCGCGTGGTGAGTACGGCCGATATCCTCAATCGCGCGGCGATTGCGCCGCGTCAGAACGTGTGGCTGCAGAATACGGCGCGGATGGACGCACGCGTCGAGGCGATTCCCTATATCCTGAGCGCGGCCGTACACCGCTCGCTGCCCTCCGACATCACGGTTGTCGTGCAGGAGCGAGAGCCGTTCGCCACACTGGTTTCGCCGCAAGGACACGCAATCGTCGATAGCGCCCTGCGGGTGCTGGCGCCGGGCGATGCGAGCCCGTCGCTCCCCATCATCCTCATCCGCACGCCGCAGTCCCTAACGCCGGGGACCTTCGTGACGGATGCCGGCGTCATGCGGCTTCGGGACGACGCGCTCGCGCTGGCGCGTGCGAACGTGGTAACGCGCGAATTGCGCTACGATCGCTTTGGGGAACTCGTGATCGTGCTCCGCAACGGCATCGACGTGAAGCTCGGAGGGCCGCGAAACTTCGCCGCAAAGATCTCGCTGATCGATCCCATCGTGGCGCAAGTATCGCGCTCGCATCGGCCGATCGCGGCGCTCGATCTTCGTGCGCCCACCACGCCGGTCGTCATTTACAAGTAGGAGCGAGGGCGTAAAAAAGCGAGGGGCGGCCCTTCGGCTGCCCCTCGCTCCGGTCGGCATGAACTCTGCTAGTGAGCGTTCATGTCCAGATAAACGACAACGGCGCCCTTGATGATCGAGCACTTGATTTGATCGTTTGGCTTGATCTTGCTGAAATCGACCGTTGGGCGGCCGGCTTCCAGGGTCGTTTCCGCCCCGTTGTCCATAGCCACGGTGATGTGTTTGGAATCCACGATCTTCTCGACCTTGACGGTATAGGTGCCGTCCGGAATCAACGAAGCGTCGATCGTTGCTGCGAGGGCCGCGGTCGGCAGCAGGCAGGCAGCCGCGAGGGATAAGATGGCGATGTTCTTTTGCACGGTTACTCCAACGAGAAGGATCGGTAGCCTAAGATGATAGCGCAATTGCCCCGGGGTCTTCCAGGGCCTGGCGCGTGTTTTTTTCCGAATCTCCGAATTCGGCCTGCGCGCCGGTATCGAATTGCCCGACCAGCTCGCGCAGAGAGGTGGCCTGGGAGTGGACTTCGTCCGAACTGGACGCCATCCCGGCGATCGCCTCGGAGTTCTTGCTTCCGAGATCGCTCGACCGCTTGATACGCGTACCAAGGGCGCCGATGGCCGTCTGCTGTTCGGTGGATGCCCGCGCCACCTGAGCGGTCCGATTCTCGATTTCCGAGACGCTTTCGAGGATTTGATTCGACGTTATCGCCTGTTCGCGCATCGTCGCCGCGGCCTCATGCGTCATCGCGCCCATCTGTTCGCTAGCCTTGGCCAATTCCTCCGAGGCTCGCGCCTGTTCGGTAGTTGCCACGCTAATCTCGCTGACCAACTGCGCGACTTCGGTGACGCGCGTGCTGATCGCTTCGATCATTGAGGTAACGCTTCGAGCCGACTCGGCGTTGCTCTGCACCAAAGTATTTGCACGGGCCGTCCGGTCGAGCACCGCGGTCGTGCGCTTCTGGATGTCGGCGACGAGCTGGCCGATCTGCTTGGTCGAGCTGGCGGAGTTCTCGGCCAGTTTGCGCACTTCGTCGGCGACGACCGCGAAGCCGCGGCCGTGTTCGCCCGCGCGGGCCGCCTCGATCGCGGCGTTGAGCGCCAAGAGGTTCGTTTGGTCGGCAATCTCTTCGATCAGCCCGAGAATCTCGCCGATCTGTCGCGACGCGCCGTCCAGGCTCTGCATTTCGGTGACGACGTCGCGGACGGTATCGCTAATCGAACCCATGCCCTTTGAGAGCGCGAGGACTTCGTTGCGACCCTCGCGGACTTGCTGGTCGGTAACATTCGATTCGGAGCGCACGCGATCGGCATTTCCGGCGACTTGCACGATGGACGCCGACATCTCTTGCGTGTTGGCGACGGCCTGTTCGACGACGGTCGCGAGATTGAGCAGATTCTGATCCATCTCTTGGATCGATGCGGTCATCTGTGCGACCGCACTGGAGATATCGGAGACGCGGCGCGCGACCGCCTCGGCGTTATCGGCAACCGTCCCCGAAGCGCTGGCGAGATCGCCCGAATAGGTGAGCGCCTCGGAGAGCGCCGCGAGCTCTTCCTTAACGCGGTTCTCCACTTCGACCGCGATGTGATTGCTCTGCTGCGAGGCGGTCTGCACCGTGAATGAAGCGCGTTGGATCTGTAAGATCATGGCTGAGAGGCGATCGCCGAGTTCGTCGACGCCTTGGCCCAAGCGCCCGAGCAAGTCGCGCCCGCTCCAATTGACGCGTTTCGAGAGATCGCCGTTACCCATCGCTTCGAACACTTCGACGCAACGGCCGATGCTGCGCAGCATCATTCTGCGCAACCACGTCATCGAGCCGACCGCAATCAGGAGGGCCGCAATCGCTCCTGCGATGAGGACGCCGAGGCCGAGATTACGCGCGCGAAGGAGATCGTTAAACCGCGAATCCGCAAGGGTGCTCAAATCGTTGAGCATCGCTTGGCCGTCGGCGCTCTGTTTTTCGTACGCGGCCGAGGACGGCCCGTTGATCTGTTGGAGCGCGCCGGCGCGATTATTTTGTTGCAGCAAGCTCACCGCGGAGAGCGCTTGAAAATCGAACGCGCTCGCGCTGGTGTTGAACTGGTCGACGAGCTTGCCGATTGAATCTTTGCGTTGCGAGCAGTCGGCGGTTGCATCGCCGCTTGCGGCAGCCGCGCCTTTAGCCGTGCTCTGCGGGCAGAAGATCGCGACCATCTTACGCGCGTCTTCCGGAAATTGCTTCACGAGCGTCTTCGCGAGCGTGAGCTGCGTCGCGGCGCGCGCGGCATCCGGGTTGGTCGCCGCTTCGAGCGTTGCGGCGCGCAAGCTGTCGGCGTCGGCCGCCACTTTGGCGTACGCCAGCTGGCCCTTGACGATCGTGTCGTGGATGACTTGCGCTTGGCTGGTGATGCCCTGCATCGCCCAAAGCATGACCGGAAGGTTGAGGAGCATCACGAAGATCACGAGGCCAAAAGCCATCGTGAGCCCACGCTCGAGACTCGTGCGGCGTCGATTCATATCCATGGGATAATCGGCCTAGAGGGCTCCAACCTTTATCCCATTGTAAGCCTAAGGTAAGCGAGCCGTCCGATTTGGATTGTTCGCAAGTGCTCCACAGGTTGTCCTCAAGGAGTTGCGCCAGCCCTCGCCAACCCCCAGCGCAACGCGGAATGATCTCCCATCCCTAGTAGGGTTTAGCGGAGGCGGCCCCAATATATAGCGGTTAACGCGACTAGGCATTGTAGGTGAGTATCGGATGAAGCACGAGACCGTTTGTGGGCTCGATATCGGCACGACCAAGACGTGTGCGGTCGTTGCCGTGGAAGGCCCGAACGGGCTCGAAATCGTCGGCTTCGGCGAAGCCCCGTCGCTGGGGATGCGCAAAGGCGTCGTCGTCGATTTGGAGGCCACGATCAAATCGATCGAGGCCGCCACGGAGAAGGCCGAGCGGATGGCCGGAGTCCACGTTTCCGAGGTGTTTGTCGGCATCACCGGCGAGCATATTCGCAGCACCAACAACCGGGCGGTCGTGGCGACCATCAGCGAAGACCGCGAGGTCGGCTCGGCCGACGTGCGCCGCGTGGTGGAGGCCAGCAAGATCATCAATCTGCCCGCCGATCGGCAGATCATCCATGCCCTGCCCCGATACTTCACGGTGGACGGCCAGGAAGGCGTCGAGGACCCGGTCGGCATGGCCGGCGGCAGGCTGGAAGTCGATACGCACATCGTCACGGGCGGCACCACGTTCATCACCAACGTGCTCAAGTGCGTGCATCGCGCCGGGCTCGAATCGGTCGGCTTGGTCTTCGAACCGTTGGCCAGCTCCGCGGCGACGCTGGTGCCCGAGGAGAAGCAGGTCGGGGTCGTGCTGCTCGATATCGGCGGCGGCACCAGCGACATCGCGGTGTACTCGCTCGGAAGCGCGATCTACACGGCGACGGTTCCGGTCGGCGGCAACATCCTCACCAACGACGTCTCGCTCGGCTTGAAAACCTCGCTTGCCGAGGCGGAAGAAGTGAAAAAACAATTCGGCGCCGGCATCGAAGACGGCGCGCAAACGTTTACCGTACGCACGCTCGACGGACGTACGAGTAAGGAACTCACCACCCAGCAGCTCAAGGCGATCGTGGTACCGCGCGTGCTCGAAACGCTGCGCATGGCCAAGCAGAAGATCGTCGAAAACGTCCCGCGCGATTTGGTATTGGGCGAAGTGGTATTAACCGGCGGCGGCGCGTTGCTGCCGGGTATCGCGCCGATCGCCGAGGATGTGTTCGGATTGCCGGTGCGCATCGGTACGCCCTCGGGCATCGGCGGGCTGACCGACGCCATTACCATGCCGCAATTCTCGACGGCGATCGGTTTGGTGCTGTTCGGCGCAAACGGCGAATACGAACCGAGCGAGGGTGCGCGGCGCGGCGCGGCCTCGCTCTTCGCAAAACTCCGCAAGTGGCTCGTGGAGCTGTGGAACTAGATCGCGACCCGCCCGGCGTGCGCGGCACGACGGGGCAACCCCAGGATCAATTAGCACTGTTCTCTTCGCAGGAGCATCACGACATGGCCGACTCACGACGTTACGTTCCCGAGCACGCCGCAACGATCAAGGTGATCGGTATCGGAGGCGGCGGTTGCAATGCCATCAATCGCATGATCGAAGCCGGCCTCTCCGGCGTCGAATTCTTTTCGATCAACTCCGACGTCCAGGCGCTGCGCAACGCGCAGACCGAGAATACGGTGCAGATCGGCACCGGCATGACGCGCGGTTTGGGAGCCGGCGCAAACCCAACGCTTGGCCGCGAAGCCGCCGAAGAATCGCGCGAGGATCTCTCGCTGCTGCTCGACGGCGCCGACCTCGTTTTCATTACCGCCGGTATGGGCGGCGGCACCGGCACCGGCGCCGCGCCGGTGATTGCCGAACTCGCCCGCGAATCCGGCGCGCTCACGATCGCGGTCGTCACCAAGCCGTTCGCGTTCGAAGGCCGCAAGCGCATGCAAATTGCCGAGCATGGCATCGCCGAGCTCGAAGCTAAAGTCGATACGCTGATCACGATTCCCAACGAGCGCATTCTGCAAGTGATCGAAAAGCGCACGCCGTTGAACGAAGCCTTCGCGTACGCCGATGACGTGCTGCGCCAAGGCATTCAAGGCATCAGCGACCTGATCACGCAGCCGGGCCTCATCAACCTCGATTTCGCCGACGTCAAAACGATTATGACCGATGCGGGTTCGGCGATGATGGGCATCGGCGAAGGCTCGGGCGAGCATCGCGCCGCCGACGCCGCGCAAAAGGCGATCGCATCGCCGCTGCTCGAGACCACGATCGAAGGCGCGCGCGGCGTGATCTTCAACATCACCGGCGGCCCGGATATGGCGATGTACGAAGTGAACGAAGCGGCAGAGATGATCAGCCGTGCGGTGGATTCGGACGCGCAGATCATCTTCGGCGCATCGATCGATCCGAACATGAGCGGACGCGTGCGCGTGACCGTGCTGGCAGCCGGCTTCGGCGCACCGCGCGCCTATCGCGGCGCGAGCAGCGGCCTTGCGTTCGATACCGGCAAACTCGAAACGATCTCGCCGGTGAACATGGACGACATCGAAGTGCCCGCTTTCCTACGCTATCGCGGCTAAGCTTCAACCATGGGCTTTGACGCGCGCGTATTACTGGATTCGCAAAGCCCGGCGGGGGTGCGGCTCACCACGCTGCAGGTGACCTTCCCCCGCTTTGTCTTATCCGAGTTCAACACGCATCGCACGTTCTCGCGCAATAGCGCGAGCAGCCGTGCGATTCCGACCAACAAGTTACTCGAACGCGTGCTGAACGACCCGGTGCTGCCGGTGGAGTGGGGCCGCAACCAGCAGGGCATGTCGGCGGGAGAAGAGCTGACCGACGAGGACGCCGAGCGCGCAAAAGGCGTGTGGCTGGCGGCGATGCACGATGCGATCGCTCGCGTGAAAGAGATGCAGGCCTTTCGCGTGCACAAACAGATCATCAATCGATTGCTCGAGCCGTTCATGTGGCATACGGTGATCGTTACCGCGACGGAGTGGGAGAATTTCTTCGAACTGCGCTGTTCGCCCAACGCGCAGCCCGAGATTCGCGTCGCCGCCGAACTGATGCGCGAGGCGATGCGCGCCAGCACCCCGACGACGATTGCGAACGGCGAGTGGCACCTGCCGCTGGTGCAAAGCGACGAGCAGACGCTGGATATCGAGACGCGAAAGAAGATCAGCGCGGCCCGATGCGCGCGCGTTTCGTATCTCACCCACGACGGCAAACGCGACATCGAAAAAGACATCGAACTCTGCGAACGCTTGCGTACCGATCGGCACTTGAGCCCATTCGAGCACGTCGCGATGGCCGCCGCCGACACGGACTTCCACGCGAACTTCCGCGGCTGGGTCCAGATGCGGGCCGAGATCGAGGTTCCCGGGAGCTTAGCCGGGACCCGATAAAAGCCCAGACCGGGGCCGGCCGAAGTACCCACAAAAAAGAAACCTAGGACATTAAGGCGTCCTTGGCCTCGACCGTATTGCGGTTTCGCGATATCTATGGCATAAGTAGCAAACCGACGCTCGCTTGCTAAGGCGACCGCCGGCAATGCTGCTCGTGTGATGCTACAGTGAGGTGGGTGTGGCGCTATTGCAGGGGGCCCAGTCTTTGTTACCCCCGGGGGCGGGAGAGCGGATGGCAGCCGGGGAGCTCGACCCGCCGGCCATCCGCGCGGTCGACGAGATGCACCGCCTGTGCATCAGCCGCAGGGCCTCGGACATGCACCTCGAGCCGACCCTTTCGGGCGGACGGCTGCGCGCCAGGATCGACGGTGCCCTCTCCGAGCTCGGATCGGTCCCGACGACGCTCTTTGGGCAGATCGTTTCGCGGATCAAGCTCCTGGCCGGGATGGACATCGCCGACAAACGCCAGCCCCAGGACGGCCACTACCAAATCGATCACGAACGCGGGGCTTTCGATGCTCGCGTATCTTCGATGCCGACGGTGCTCGGCGAAAAGCTCGTCGTTCGATTGCTGGACATGCGCTCGAACCTTCCGAGGCTCTCGGAACTGGGGCTCCCGCATTCCTTGTACGCGCGATATCGCGAGATGGTGCACGCGCCCTTTGGCCTCATCGTCGTCTGCGGGCCCACGGGGAGCGGTAAGACGACGACGCTCTATGCGTCTTTAGCGGAACGCGGCGGCGCGCGAGAACACCTCTGCTCCGTCGAGGATCCCGTTGAAGCGCGTATCGCGGATGTCGTTCAAGTGCAAGTCAACGCACGCGCCGGCCTTACGTTTGCTCTCGCGTTACGGTCTTTCCTGAGGCAAGACCCGGACGTTATCATGGTCGGCGAGATGCGCGACAAGGAGACCGCCGGCGTCGCAATGTCTGCCGCGCTATCGGGACAATTGGTGATGACCAGCCTTCACAGCAGCGACGCACCGCGTACCATCGAACGGTTACTCGAACTTGGCATCCCGAGACATACGATCGCCGCCGGCCTAACCGGTATTATTGCCCAGCGCCTTCTGCGGCGGCTGTGCGAAACGTGCAAAGTACCGCGCGTTGCCACGACGGATGAGCGCGCCGCCTTGAACGTGGGGCCCGCACCGGTGTTCGACGCAGGTGGTTGTATCGATTGTGCGTTCAGCGGATATCGCGGACGTATCGCCGTCTTCGAAGGTTTGCGCATCAGCGATGAGATGCGCGCTCGGATCGGTACGGAAGGATCGTCCGCCGATCTATGCGCGTTAGCTCTTGAAGAGGGCTTCAGCCCGATGATCGCGCACGCCGCCCAACGCATAGCAGCCGGCGAAACCAGCATCGATGAGGTGCATCGGGTTCTCGGCTCGTGAGCGTAGAGGGCGGAGCATTCGCGTCGCTGCGGCTATGGGAATCGTTGCGTGTCGCGAAGGACCGATGCGCGTCCGACGTGCACATCGCTACGGGGCTGGTTCCGGCTATTCGCGTCGGCGGGGAGCTCGCGCTCCTTGGAAGCAGCCCCGTGACCTCAGCCGAGATCGGCGAGATGTTGCGTTTGGCGATGGATCAGGGGCAGCGTACGCGTCTGGCGCACGACGCGGATATAACCGTGACCGTAGATTACCCGGATATCGGAACGCTACGCTTGCACGCGAGTACGACCGACGCAGGGACATCGCTTGCGTTTCGCTTGCTCCCCAATGAGGTGCCGACGCTCGACTCCTTATGCCTGCCGGAGATCGTTCGGCAGCTCCTCAACAAAACTCACGGCTTGCTGATTTTTGCCGGCCCGACCGGAAGTGGAAAATCGACGTCGTTAGCGGGCGCCATTCGGTATTTGAGTGCCATGGGTAAACGCCGGATTATTTGCGTTGAGGACCCGATCGAGTTCCGATATCGCGGAAAGGAATCGTTGGTGACGCAGCGACAGGTGGGCAGGGACGTTGCGAATTGCGCGGATGCCGTGCTTGCATCGCTGCGCAGCGACCCGGACGTCATCCTGATCGGCGAAATGCGCGATGCGGCGACGATGCGTGCGGCGTTACTCGCCGCCGAAACGGGGCACCTGGTTTTAACCACGTTGCACACCGGCGAAGCCCCGCAGACGGTCGACCGCATCGTCGATGCGTTCGATGCGGCGGAGCAGCGAGCGGTTCGAAGCACTCTTGCTAACGTACTCTTAGGCGTCCTCTGCCAACGCTTGGTGCGTTGCCGCGCGGCACGAAGCCGGCGCGTCGCCGCAGAGGTGCTGGTGACGAACGATGCCGTTCGTGCCCTCATCAGGGACGGAAAGAGCCATCAGCTTCGTAACGTCATCTCCACGGGTCGCGATCTCGGTATGCAGTCGCTCGAACAACACCTCTGCGACCTCGTGACTTCTCGCGACATCGAGATCGAAGAAGCGCTACGTCAAACGAACCGAGGGGAGGAGCTCCTGGCGTTGCTCCGCGGGGTGA
>DATKQG010000099.1 GCA_035532835.1 Candidatus Dormiibacterota bacterium | reverse complement strand
CATATCCGAGCAAATCATCTACCTCTCGCAGGTAACGCACTTCCCACTGCGCGAGATCCTCTACTCCGGTTCGCAAGTCGTGCTCGATCAATCGTTCCTCAACTGGAACTTCAACCCGGGCCTAACGGCAAACGACTTCCCCTTCTAAACCCCACGCGCGCCGGCGCGTATGGCCAACCGCGATAACGAGCGTTTGAAAAGACGCTCGTTATACTTTTCTTTGCGGTAGGTGCGCTGGTGTAGCCAGCCAGGGCGGGCCTGTGGTGCGATCGGGGGCGTGCAGCTTTTTCGACCTGGCCAGGATGGCCACTTCAAAACTTTGTTTTGTCGAAAAAGTGCTCGAGCTATAAAATTTCATGGATGAAATTTTATGGCGTCCCCCGATCGCATCACAGGCCCGCCCTGGCTGGCTACGCCCACGTCGCTAAGCCTTCGAAAGATAGCGCTTGCGTAATTCGTCGAGGATGACGGCAAGCAAGATCACGGCGCCCAGGACGACTTTTTGTAAATACGAATCGATGTTGAGCAGGTTCATCGCGTTGTAGAGCAAGCCGATGAGCAGCGCTCCGAAGAACGTGCCGATGATGCTGCCTTGGCCGCCCATGAGGCTCGTGCCGCCCACGACGACCGCGGCGATCGCTTCGAGCAGCTCATCGCCGGTGCCCGTCTGCGGCGAGCCGGATCCGAACAGCGCCATGTAGAGAAAGCCGACGATGGCGGCGCACATACCGCTGATCACGTAGACGAGCGTTTTGATGCGAGCGGTGTTCACGCCGGCAAGGCGCGCGGCTTCTTCGTTGCCGCCGATGGCGAACACGTACCGTCCGAATCGCGTGCGCGTGAGGATGACCGTGAAAATCGCGATGACGACGATCATCCAAATGACCGGCGTTGGAATGCTGGGCAGATGGAGCGCTTTGGTAAGCGGCCCCAGGAACGAGCCGTATCCGACACCGGCGAACGCCTCGGAGTTGGTCAGCGCAACCGGCCGGCCGTGCGAGATGATGTATGAAAGCCCGAGGGTCACCTCGAGCATCGCGAAGGTCGTGATGAACGGCGGCAAGTTGAGTTTGACGACCGGCACCGCGTTGACGTAGCCCGCCGCCGCTCCCACCGCGAGGCCTGCCAGTAACGTGACGGCCAGGAGCGGGATGCCGCCGATGTGCAGGCTGTTGGCGACGATCGCCATGACGACGCCCGTGAGCGAGACGAGCGAGCCGATCGAGAGATCGATACCGGCGGTAATGATGACGAACGTTTGGCCGATGCCCAGGATACAGTTGTAGGTGATTTGGCGCAGGACGCGCACGATGTTGCTCGGCTGCAGAAACGTGCCGTGCGCGGCGACGTTTACGACGATGACGAGAACGGTCAATACCGCGAGCGCGGCGACGATACGCACCCAATAATTTCGCAACGCTGAGGTCATCGCGCGGCCCCCGTCGCGGCGGCGATAACGGCGGCCGGTGTGGCCTGTTCGCGCGAGAATTCCGCCGCGATTCGGCCTTGGCGTATGGCCAGAACGCGGTGCGATAATCCCAAAACTTCGGGTAACTCGCTCGATACCATGACGATGGCAGCTCCCTGTTGTGCGAGGGTGAGGATGAGCGCATAGATTTCGGCCTTAGCGCCGATATCGATGCCGCGGGTTGGTTCGTCGAACAAGAAGACGCGCGCCGTTCCGAGCAGCCACTTCGCGAGGACGACCTTCTGCTGGTTGCCGCCCGAGAGCGTGCGAACCGGTTGTTCGGGGCCGGTGACTCGGATGCGTAATTCCTCGATTTTTTGCTCTGCGGCGGCGCTCTCGCGCGTGCGATCGATCAGCAATTCGCGATTGATGAATTGCGCGAGGTGTGCGAGGGAGATATTTTCGCGCACGGCCATTCCGAGAACGAGGCCTTGGCCTTTGCGGTCTTCGGTGATAAAGGCGATACCGGCCGCTATGCCCTCACCGGGCGTTCGCAACCGTTGGGGCTTGCCGTCGATGGCGATACTGCCGCTTTGAACGATGTCGGCGGCGGCGATGGCGCGCAGAATTTCGGTACGGCCGGCGCCCACCAAACCTGCGAGCCCGACGATCTCCCCGGCACGCACGTTAAAACTCACGTCGTCGATGACGCCGCTGCGCGTGAGACCGCGGACGTCGAGCACGATCGGAGCGCCGGCCGGAACCGGCGGCGCGACGGGATAATGCGCGTCGACCGTGCGGCCGACCATCGCGCGAACGATGTCGCCGGGCGGAAAATCGCTTGCCGCGCGCGTCTCTATCGCGCGACCGTCGCGCATCACGGTAATGCGATCGGCGATCCGCGGCAGTTCCTCCATGCGGTGCGAGATGTAGATGATCCCGACGCCGCCGGCCTTGAGCTTCGCGATGATCGCGAACAAGCGATCGACTTCCCGATCGGTCAGCGCCGCACTAGGTTCGTCCATGACGATGATGCGCGCGTGCTTGGAAAGCACTTTCGCGATCTCGACGATCTGCTGCTGCCCAACCGAGAGGCGCGCGGTGGGAACGTCGAGCGGAATCTCGATGCCGAGATCGTCGAGCACGCGCGCGGCTCGGGCGCGCGCCGCTGCGGGGTCGAGCAGGCCGCCGCGCGTGGGCTCGTTGCCGAGCACGATATTCTCCACCGCCGTGAGGTGCGGTACGAGATTGAACTCTTGATAGATCATACCGATGCCTACCGCCTCGGCGGCATGCGGTGATTCGTTGCGAACGGCATGCCCGTCCACGACGATCTCGCCCTCGTCCGCGGTCTGCGCTCCCGCCAGGATCTTCATCAGGGTCGATTTGCCCGCACCGTTCTCGCCGACCAACGCGAGCACTTCACCCGCGTGGAGCGTGAGCGAGACATCCGAAAGCGCGCGGACACCGGGAAAAGATTTCCCGATGTCGCGCATTTCGAGCAGCGGAGTTGCCAGGGTAGTCAGCGGTTACGGCGCCTTGGTCGCGTCGGCTTTGGTATACGAACCCACGCCGACCTTCACCAGATACGGATCCTTCTTACCGGCGAAGTAATCGTGGATCGTATCGATGGTCATCGCGCCGATCTTCTCCGGATACTGGATTGCATCGCCGTACATCTGCCCGGCTTTGATGGCGGCACGCGCCTCGGACGTTGCATCGTAACCGACGATGGCAACCTTGCCGGTGAGCCCCGCCGCCTTGACGGCCGTGAGCGCTCCGAGCGCGGAATCGTCGTTGATGCCGAACACGCCGCTCAGATGCTTGTGCGACTGCAGAATGTCGCCCATGTCGCTGGCGGCTTTATCGCGCTGCCCACCCGCATCGACGTCCGCGACGACCGTCACGCCGGGGCAGCGCGCGGTGAGGGCTTCGCGGAAGCCCTTGACCCGGTCCTGAACGCTGGTCACTTCGGGCTCGTCGATGATGGCCACGGTTCCAGACTTGCCGACCGCCTGGCAGATCAGATCGCCCGCCTGCATGCCGCCTTGCACGTTGTCGCTGGCGATATGCGCCACGACGTGGCCCTGCTTGCTCACGCTCGCGATGTCGGCCGTGAACACGGGGATGTTGGCTCTGTTGGCCTCCGCGATCGCACTGCCGATGGCGGTGGAATCGTAAGGCGTAAGGACGATGGCATCGACCTTCTTTGTGATGAAGTCCTCGACTTGGCTCTGCTGGACGCTATTGTCGCGATTGGCATCGACGACCGTGAGCGCGTAGCCGTATTTAGCGGCCTCCGAGCGCATACCGGCCTCCATGTCCTGGTAGAATTGGGCCTCGCGGTTCTGGATCGAGACGCCGATGGTTTTGGTGATGGCAACCGGGCTGGCCCCGGCCGACGACGATGTGGCCTGCGAGCCCGAATTCGAGCAAGCGGAGACCGCGATGCACAGGGCAGCGATCAGCGCGGAACGAGCGTGGTTCAAGCGTGGTCTCCTTCGAGAGAAATCGGTCAGCGCAGGTGGTTGGCTAACGGCGTTCGCGCGCCTTCGTTGTCCACAGCAACCGACATTTCTCTTGTGCAATCTGTGGAGAAGCCGAACCGAACCTTACCTTTCTCGCAGGCGTGGGCGCCCGGCACAAGAAGCGCCGCGCATGGATCACAAGAATCTCGCCTCCATCACCGACGAGGCCCAGAGCGGAGGCGTCCGGGCCGCCGTGCTGGGCATCAACGACGGATTGGTGACCAACCTCGCGCTCATTCTCGGCGTTGCGGGCGGCTCGTCGAATGCCGACCTGGTCAAGTTGGCGGGGCTTGCCAGCTTGGTCGCCGGTGCCTGCTCGATGGCCGTCGGAGAGTATGTCTCGATGAAGGCACAGGTCCAGCTGCTCGAGCGGATCCTACGTTCGGTGGGTCGAGCTTTCACCGACCCAAACGAGCGTACGGCAGGCGTGAAGATCGCCTTCGTACGCGAGGGGCTCTCACAGAGCGTTGCCAGCGAGGCCGCCCGCGACCTTTGCAACGACGAAAACGCCTGCGTGCAGCTCTACTCACGCGCCGTTCTGGGCATCAATCCCGGCGAGCTGGGCTCGCCCTGGATCGCCACATTCGCGTCGCTCGTGACGTTTGCGCTCGGAGCGTGCGTGCCGCTAGCGCCGTGGTTCTTCTTCGCCCCCCATGCCGCCACCGTAATATCGATCGC
>DATKQG010000098.1 GCA_035532835.1 Candidatus Dormiibacterota bacterium | reverse complement strand
CAACCACTCGTGGGACGGTAAGTATCGCATGCCCGATGGCCTCTACCAGAAAAATCTGCAGATTCCGTACGACGACTCGCTCCTCTGGGTCTACGAAGGCATGACCCAGTACTACGGCAACGTGATGTCGTGGCGCGACGGTATCCGCGCGCAGAAGACCTACCCGGATCACATCGCCGCCACCTACGCCTACTACGACAACGAGCCGGGCCGTCTATGGCGCCCGCTGCTCGACACGGCGGTCTCCGCCCCGTTTCTGTACGGAGCCGCACCCGGATATACGGCCGAACGCCGCCGCGTCGATTTCTACTCCGAAGGCGAACTGATGTGGCTCAAAGCCGACAGCATCATTCGCGAAAAGACCGATAACAAAGAGTCGCTCGACACGTTCGCGCGCGCGTTCTTCGGCCAGCATAACACCGGGCCGATCGTCAAAACCTACAACCGCGCGGATATCATCGCAGGCTTGAATAAAATTCTCCCATACGATTGGGCGGGTTTCTTCAAAACCTGGGTTGATGACATCAGCGTACATCCGCCGGACGGTTTCACCGCCGATGGATGGAAGCTCGTCTATACCGACAAGCCGCAGCATTGGGTAAAGAAAGACAACTTCTGGTACTCGATCGGCCTAAACATGGCGAAAGACGGATCGATTTACGACGTGAAGCAAGGCTCTCCAGCATGGAAAGCCGGTGTGGGGATACTCACGAAAGTGGTCGCCGTCAACGGGCGCCAATATTCGGCCGACACGCTTTACAACGCGCTCGTCGAATCGCAGCACTCGCACGCGCCGATTCGCTTGCTCCTAGAACGCACGCAAACGTATCGCGAAGTCTCCGTAGCTTACGACGGCGGCCCGCGCTACCCGCATCTCGTGCGTATCCCCGGTACGCCCGATCGTCTCAGCGACATCCCAAAACCCCTCACCGGCAAATAGGACGGACACGGGAAAGCAAAAGGCACGGCTTGCGCCGTGCCTTTTTTGTGGGGGTTCGCGTCTGGTACGGCACGGCGGGGAGCAGTGGCGGGATCGGGAGACGCCAAGAAATTTCATCCATGAAATTTCTTAGCTCGAGCATTTTTTCGACAGAACGAAGTTTGGAAATGGCCCTCCGGGCCAGGTCGAAAAAACTGCACGCTCCCGATCCCACCACTGCTCCCCGCCGCGCCGTACCAGACGCAAAGGTTAGGTGGATGTTATACGAAGCCGCTGGCGCGGTTGGCGCCTTTGCGTTCGAGTTCGCGTTGGCGGAGCTCGACGCGGCGGATTTTTCCGGAGCGCGTTTTCGGAAGTTCGTCGACGAATTCGATTTCGCGTGGATATTTGTACGGAGCGGTGACGCGTTTGCAATGAGCCTGCAATTCTCGCACGAGCTCGGCGCTTGGATCGAAGCCCTTGCGCAGGACGACGAACGCTTTGACGATGTTGCCGCGATCCGCGTCGGGGCTGCCGACTACGGCCGATTCCGATACGGCCGGGTGTTCGAGCAGCGCGCTCTCGACTTCGAACGGACCGATGCGATACGCGCCCGAGCTGATAACGTCGTCGGCGCGTCCGACGAACCAGAAATAACCGTCTTCGTCGACGCTTGCGCGGTCGCCGGTGAGGTACCACTCGCCACGATAGCTTTGCTGCGTCTCTTCGTCGCTGTGGAGGTAGCCTTTGAAGAGCGTTGGAGGATTGCCGCGTAGGCCGATGTCGCCGGTTTCGCCGGGCGTGCATATCGCGCCGTCTTCATTGACGACGTGTACGTCGTGTCCGGGCGTGGGGCGGCCCATCGAGCCGGGGCGTACCGCGTCACCCGGTAAATTTGCGACGAGCAGCGAGTTCTCGGTTTGGCCGTAGCCGTCGAGAATCGTTAGGCCGAAGGCGCTTTTCCAGCGTTCGATCACTTCTGGATTGAGCGGCTCTCCGGCGCTGACGCAATGGCGCAGTTTGGGGAACCTCCAGCGCGTCGCTAAGTCCTCGAGCTTGGCCTCCAAGCGGTACTCGGTGGGCGCTTGGCAGAGAATCGTGACGCCGAGTTCCTCGATCAGATCGAGTCGTTGGGCGGGGTCGAAGGCGCCTTCGTGCAGCACGATGGTGCTACCGCACGACCACGGGCCGAGCAGCACGTTCCAGAGCGATTTCGCCCAACCGGTGGCAGCGGTGGACCAGACGAGATCGTCCGGCGTCGCATCGAGCCAGTAGCGCGCTTGCATGCGTTTGGCAAACGTGTACGCGCGATCGTGAACGACGCCTTTGGGGTCTTTGGTCGTTCCGCTCGTATAGACGATGTAAGCCCAATCGGCGCTGCGCGTTTCCACGCCGGCCAGCGGGTCGGCGCTTGCGGCGAGTGCGTCGAGATCGATCCATCGGTCGGCGCTGCCGCCCACCAAGAGGAGCGACTGCAACTGTTTGGCGGCGCCGCGCATCTGCTCGGCTTCGGCGTAATTGCTTCGGTCGGCAACGAGTGCGACGGCGCCGGCATGATTGGCGCGGAAGAGCAGATCCTTTGCGCGCAATTGCTCCGCGCACGGAATGGCCACGGCACCCAAGCGATCGAGTGCGAGCATGACGAAGAGCCACTGCGGAACCTTCGGAAGCGAAACGATGACACGGTCGCCGTGGCCGATATTGCTGTCCGCAAGCGCGCGGGCGTACCGCATGGACGCATCGGATATTTGGGCGAAGGTGTAGGACGTTCGTACGCCCTGGGCGTCGATAAAGATGAGGCCGGCGCGATCTTCCCGCGCGAGCCGGTCGATGACGTCGCGTGCGAAGTTGAACGTCGCAGGAACGTCCCATTGGAAGTCGATACGCGGATCGCCGCTATGCTCGAGCATCGTCAAACGCTCAGCGAAGCGAGCGCATCGCGATAGCGCTCGAGCAAGAAGGCAACGGCGTCGTCGTCGATGACGAGCGGAGGTGCGAGACGAAGCACGCGTTCGTGCGTGTCTTTCGCCGCAACGCCGCGCTCGAGGAGGGCGTACGCCAAGGCTTTCGCGGGGACCGTCATCTCCACGCCGATCATCAAGCCGCGTCCGCGGACCTCTTTAACCAGCGGCGAGCGCGCGTTGCGCAGGCCTTGCATCAGCGATGCGCCGGCATAGCGCGCGCGCGCGGCGAGTTTTTCCTCGACGATCACATCCAGCGCGGCTTCGGCCACGGCCGAGCCGAGCGGGTTGCCGCCGAAGGTGCTACCGTGATCGCCGGGCCCGAACAGATCCATGATCGCGGCGCTCGAAAGCGCGGCGCTGACTGGATAATAGCCGCCCCCGAGCGCTTTACCGACGATCAACACATCGGGTTTGATACCGTCGTAATCGCAAGCGAAGAGGTCGCCGGTGCGTCCGAATCCGGTCTGAATTTCGTCGGCGACGAACAGCACTTCGTGCTCGCGGCAGAGGGCCCAGGCGCGCTTGATGAAGCCTTCCGGCGGCACGATCACGCCGCCCTCGCCCTGGATCGGCTCGATGAGTACCGCGCACGTATTGGGCGTGATCGCGCGCTCGAGCGCGTCCGCGTCGCCGTACGGCACGAAGACGAATCCCGGCGTGTACGGGCCGAAGCTGCGACGGTAGCCGGGCTCGGTGCTGGCGCTGATAATGGCGGTCGTGCGACCGTGGAAATTGTTGGAAAAGACGATGATCTCGGCGCGGTTCTCCGGAATGCCCTTAACGTCGTAGCCCCATCGGCGCACGAGTTTGATCGCGGTTTCAACCGCCTCGGAGCCGGTGTTCATCGGCAGCGCCCGCTCGAATCCGGTCACCGTCGTGAGCTTTTCGAGAAAGCGTCCCATCCGGTCGTTGCGCATCGCGCGGGAAGTGAGCGGAACCTTGCGCGCTTGCTCCAGGAGAGCGGCCATGATGCGCGGGTGGCAGTGCCCTTGGTTTACCGCCGAATAGGCGCTGATGCAATCGAGGTAGCGTTTACCGTCGACGTCCCAGAGCCAAACGCCCTCCGCGCGTTCCACGACCAAATCCAGGGGGGCATAGTTATGCGCGCCGTAACGCTCGTCCAGGTCGATGAACGCGCGCGCTGCATTTGAAGAGACATCCATGATTACCGGTCACCACTAAGCACCACGTGTGTTTACCCCAAAATCGCTTTGCGATTTTGGGGGCCCCAGTGTTTGAAAGGCACTCCGCGGCTTCGCCGCTGCGCGCCCCCACGAAGTGGGGCCCCCGAATGGTCTGCGATCGAGGAGGAACGTAAGGGCGCGGGCGCTTACGTTCGAGGAACACTTAGCGCTGTTCTTACGGACGTCTGGATGCGGAACCTCTCTCGATGAACGACCTGCCACAAGCGGCCCTCGAACGGCTGGAGCGTTTTCTCGAGCGGGACCACGCGGGCATCGGCGAGGCCGGGCGGACCAAGCTGCTGATACATGGGGAGCGCCGGCCGCGAGCATTCGTGCTTTTTCACGGGCTCTCGGCGAGTCCGACGCAATTCTCGCGGTTCGCGCACGACTTGCACGCGCGCGGCCACAACGTACTCGTTCCAAGGCTTCCCCGGCATGGCTATGGTGACCGGCTCTCGGCGGCGCTCGCGGGGCTCACCCAGGAGCGGCTGGAGCGAACCGCTCGCGAGAGCGTCGCCATCGCGCAGGATTTGGGCGAGCGCGTAACCGTCGTAGGCTTCTCGCTGGGCGGGTTGCTCGCGATTTGGAGCGCTCAACACGAAGCGATCGAATCTGCGGTCGCGATCGCGCCGTTTCTGGGCGTCTCGTGGATCCCGAACCGATGGATGAGTCCGATTATGGAGCTGGCGCTGCGCGTCCCTAACCGGTTCGGCTGGTGGAACCCGATTGCGCGCGAAAGGCAGCTTCCAGAGCACGGGTACCCGCGTTTTGCCACGCATGCGGTCGCGCAATCCTACCGGCTCGCGCGTCAAGTCATGCGCGATGCTTCTGCGGCGCCGGTGCTGGCGCAGCGTTTAACCTTTGTCATCAACGCCCGGGAGGCGGCGATCAACAACCGTGCGGTTCGGCGATTGGCAGCCCGCCTGCGCCAGCACGCGGACGGCCGGGTTCATGCAATGGAATTGACCGATTTGCCCTTTTCGCACGACATCATCGAGCCGCTGCGCCACCCGGAGCTGGCCGATCGCGTCTATCCACGGCTTTTGGAGGTTATCGACCCACAATGATGCGTTGCTCTTGGGCATCGACCGACGAGATGATCGCGTACCACGACGCCGAGTGGGGCGTTCCCGTCCACGACGATCGCACGTTCTGTGAATTTCTCACGCTCGAAGGCGCGCAAGCCGGTTTGAGTTGGCAAACCGTGTTGCGCAAGCGCGAACGATACCGGGAAGTCTTTGCAAACTTCGATCCGGTGCGCGTTGCGCGATTTACGCCCGCGCGCGTTGAAAAAATTCTCACCGACCCCGGGATCATTCGCAATCGCGCAAAGGTGACCTCGACGGTCGATAACGCCCGGGCTTTTCTGCGCGTCGTGCACGAGTTCGATTCGTTCGATACGTACGTGTGGCGCTTCGTCGACGGCACGCCGATCGAGCGCCGCTGGCGCGAGCCGGCGCAGGTTCCGGCCGCAACCGCCGAATCCGAGGCCTTGAGCAAAGACCTGCGCAAACGCGGCTTCCGTTTCGTCGGCCCGACCATCATGTATGCGTTCATGCAGGCGACCGGATTGGTGAACGATCACCTCGTGGAGTGTTTCCGGCATTAAATGTACTCTTGCAAATGAGGCCAGAGCTGCGCGATCGGTACGCGCAGGTGCCGGCAGAGCATGATCGGGAGGTTGTTCTCGCTCGGCATGGCGTATGGTGCGCTAAACGTCCCCACGCGCTCGACGCTCTCGAAGAGATGCCGGCTCCGCCCGCAATCCCCGCCGAGATCGATCACGTTCTCGCCCGTCAGACGATGCTGCCGAATGGCGCGCGCTCCCCACAACCAGTACTGGTTGTGTCCGCTGGCCACCGGAACGCTGGGAGTGAAGAACGCGATGGCGCTCGCCTGCCCGTAATTCTGGGCCATGACGACGGTTTGGGCGCGAGTGGCCGGCGGCAGCGCATCGTAGATGCGTCGGACGTCATACGCCAACTGCGGCCATCCGTGCATATCGGCCCAATCCGGCGGAAGTTGCGGCTGTTGCCGATGCCGTTCGGTTGCGAGCGTATGGCGCTGGAGATGCAGCGCGCTAAGCAGCGCGCTCTGATAGGCGAGCATCTGCGTCTCGGGCAGTATAGGCAGAGCGAACGGCAAGAACGCGAGGCCGCCGATGACGGCGTACGCCAACACGACGGTGCGTATGGCCACGAGGCGCTCTATCCATCCGGCGATCGCCACGGCTCCGGCCGCGATCGGGATCGGGTAGATATCGGCCGGGTAGTAATGCTTACCGTGCAGCGCGATCATCATCGCGATCAGCATGACGTAGGCGTAACCGAAGAAGCGCAGCGTTTGCGTGCGAAAGAGATAGACGAGGCCGACGATCCAGACGGGCGCGAGAAACAGATTCGTGATGAGGATTTCCTGAAGCAGATATACGAGCGGACCGACCGCCAGATTTTTCCCGTGTGCCCCATTTTCGAGCAGCGTATACATCGGGAAGCCGTGAACGGCTTGCCAAATCACGTTCGGCGCGGCGATGGCAATTGCGAGCGCGGCGCCTGCGGCAAACCAGGGTGTGCGGAGAATGCGCCGCTGCGGCGTCAGCAATAAACCGATCAGCATCGCGGCTGCGAAAAATAGGACGCTATACTTACTCTCGAAGGCGATGCCTAACGCGGCGCCGGCTGCCAGCCAGAGGCGCGGGTCGGCGCCGCGCGTGAGCCGCAAAATCCACAGCGCCGCCAGCGGCCACAACACCAAGCCGGGCATATCGGTGGAGGCTTTCATCCCGAAGTTCATGAGCACCGGGCAGAAAAACGCGACGAGCGCGCCCAACATCTGGGCGAAGGCACCGCCGCCCATTTCCGCAACGAGGAGACAGGTGACGTACATGCTCGCTCCGCTAAACAGCGCCGGAACGGCGCGCAGAAGCAGGAGGGAGTGGCCGAAGAGTTGCGACCCGGCGGCGAGTAACGGGACGACCGGTGGTTGGTCGACGTATCCCCACGCCGGGTGCCGGCCGCAGATAATAAAGTAGAGTTCGTCGCGAAAGAAGCCGTAGTGCGGGTTTCCAACGAGGTGTATTAAAAAGGCTACGATCGCGGCAATAAGCGGGAGGCGATGCTTGCTCATATCCTAGATGTACGCGATATCGGGCGCCGATGCTATCGATCGCGGACGAACGGGCCCGGCGTTGGGACGAGCGGGACTTAGGTGAGGATGTCCGGCCGGCGGCCGGCGAAACGCCGGGACCAGAGCAGCGTCGAGCCGTCGCGCAAGACGATCTGCTGATCGCCGTGAAACCACGGCTGTACCTCTTTGATCGCGTCGATGTTGACGATATGCGAGCGGTGGACGCGCACGAACTGCTGCGGGTCGAGGCGCTCTTCGAGCGACTCTAACGTGGCGCGTATGGGAAAGGATCCCGCCCGTGCATGCACGATGACGTTATTCCGATCCGCTTCCAAGCGCGCGATGTCGCTTACGGCGACAAAGAACGAACGGTCGCCGTCGGGGACCAGCAACCGCTTGAGATGCGTTCCGGGTTGCCGCATGCTCTCCAGCTTCGTGCTGAGTTCGCCTTGATCGGCCGGCCCTTCACTCCGCCGTTGCGCGGCGCGAACGCGCTCGATCGTCCGGTCGAAGCGTTCGCGATCGAAGGGCTTGCAGAGATAGTCGATGGCGCTCAATTCGAATGCGCGCACGGCGTAGTGATCGAACGCGGTAACGAAGACGATGTGCGGCATATGCTCGCCGCGCGCAAGCGCGAGCGCGACTTCGATGCCGTCGATATCCGGCATCTGTACGTCGAGCAAGAGGAGGTCGGGATGGTGCGCCCTCGCTAGCTCGATGGCTTCGTTTCCGTTGGCCGCCTCTGCGAAGACGACGATGTCGCGTTGCTCGCGCAGAAAGCGCTGCAGCTTGCGGCGCGCCGGTGCTTCGTCGTCGGCGATGATGACGCGAATCATGCGTCCGCGTGCCGGTACGGAAACGAGAGGGTGACGATCGTGCCGCCGGCATCGTGTGCGCCGATGCTGCATTCGCACGAGTCGCCGAACAATAGCGAAAGGCGAGAGCTGACGTTCGCGAGCCCGTGTCCCGCACGGCGATGCGGGCCCGGGCCCACCCCGTTGTCTCGAATTCGGACGCGCGTTCGCTCGTCGACGCGCTCGGCCTCGATGGTGACCTCCAGCGCGGTGCGGGCGTCGCTCATGCCGTGACGAATCGCATTTTCGATGATGGGCTGCAGGAGGAGTGCCGGAATGCGCGCGTTCTTGGCTCCGGTTTCGATGCGAACGTTCAGGCGCAATGTGTTTTCCAGGCGCGCCTTCATGATGTCGAGGTACAATCCCTCGATCTCCAATTCGCGCTCGAGCGAGACTTCGGGCGCTTCGGCAGAGGAGAGAATAACGCGCAGAAAATCGCTCAGCCGCGCGAGCATGGCGTCGGCCTTCCCGACGTCCTCGTACATGACCGAAGAGATGGCGTTGAGCGCATTGAACAGAAAGTGCGGGTGGAGTTGGAGCCGCAGATTCTCGAGTTTCGCCTGCGCGAGCGCGACCTGGAGCTCGGAGGCCCGCAATTCGGCCGCGCGCGCCAGCGAGATGCGAGCGATGATATAGATGCAGCCGGCAATCACCGCATAGACGACGATATCGTTCGAAAACTCCATCGGATAGCGATAGAGCATGTTGCCGTAGTTGTAGTGTCCCAATCCCGAGGCCGCAAAGAGGAGCGTGCGGCTGATTTCCTGGAGCGTCGTCTTCGCGACGGAGAAACCTAGAGCGCCGGCGAGTTGCGCGAGGAGGGCCCCGTACCAGCGATCGCGCGACCACGGAAACGTGCGGACGACCCAGGCGACGAACGGCACCAGGGCAAGTGCCGCATACGCCCCGGTCATTTCCTCGATGAAGCGTTGCGGAGCGGTGCCGTGGACCCCGTCGGCAAGATCGTTGAGGTAATGGTAGCTGAAGAAGAGCAACCCGATCGCGGTGAACAGCGCGAAGAGCCCGTATATCCGTAGGTTCTTCATAGCACCGTCATAACGAAAGGCCGCACGCGCTGTCAACCGCTCTGGGACGAGCGGGACGCATTATGCAATCGGCCAGATCAGAAAGACCACGCCGACGATCGCGATGAACGCGCCGCTGAGGACCTCTCCGTATTTCTCGAGCGGGCCGAACGAGACGCGCTCCAAGGCGGCGTGCGAGTAGACGCACAGGACCATGTACGTCACGATCGTGCTCGCAGCGAACAGCACCGACATCAGCGCGATCAATCCAAAGCCGAATTTTGAAGCGGCAAAGAACGCCGGGATGCCTTCGATCATCGGCGAGGAGCCCAGGATGAGCAGGAGCGCCATTCGAGCGTTCGGCTTGGCAAGGCGCGCGGCGCCGCTGGCGATATCGACATCATGCTCGTGGTCATGCTCGTCGCCGAGGCCGTGTTGGTGATGCGCGTCTCCGCGAGCTTCCCGCCATGACGAGATCGCGATCCACCCGCCGAATCCGATGAGCGCCAGGCTCGACGCGACCGATACGTCGCGGCCGAAACGCTCGGCGAAGGCGACTCCTGCGAGCCAGACGATGATGCCGATCGCCAGGGTCGAGACGGTATGCCCGAAGCCTGCGATGAAGGCGGCGCGCGCCGTTTGGACGCGCGTCCAGCCGGATTGCCGTGCCAGCAGCGCGATCGGGGCCCAGTGGTCCGGTACGAGCGTATGCAGAATGCCGACGGCCACGACGGCCAGGACCAGGAGCGCTGCTTGTTGGGTCATCGTCCCCGAGATACGAGAAGGGGCGCAGCCGTTCATGCGGCCGCACCCCTTTTCACGCTAGGCTATGTGGGATCGAATGCTCCGGTGGCGATCATCTGCTCGGAGAGATCGCGAGCCTTGCGATATCGCAATTTCGTCGCGTCGTCGGTTCCGGCCGGCAACTCCGCAACGATGCGGGCGAGCTCTTCGTCGAAGAGGCCCCCTAAAGACGGCGGCGTGTACGCGCCCGGGAAGCGCACGCGCTGCGCGATCATCAGGCGATAGATGCGATCGGTCGCGAGGTCTTCCATATAGCCGTCGAGGAGGCTGGCGCCCCGGCCTTCGAGCACGCCGTTGCGATAGCGAATGACCGTACGCACGGCAGCGCGGGTGCCCTCGAGCGTGGTCGACCCGACACCCTTGGGCGATGGCCGCAAATCGGGGTGCGGATCGTCGAGATGGGGGCGGCGATCCAACTGATTCGGGGCGGGAAATTGCGCGACGGCGATCGCGTTTTGGTCCGGGTGGCCGGTCCACGCGCCGTCCATGAAGCACGACGCTTCGTTCTTTTTATCGCGTTCGAGGACGGCCAGCGCCCGCGCGTTGAGTTCGGGATCTTCGCGGCTGGGATAGAGTGCGGTCATGCCGCCGATCGCGAGCGCTCCGTGCTTGTGCGTAGTATCCGGGAGCAACGTCCGCAAGTTTTGGAAGAACGGAATGTCGAGCGGAATCGTGTTGCGGTCGGGCAGCAACCACTGCGGATCGTGCAGGTTGAAGTGAATCAAGCTCGCCATGTAATCCCAGCGGCCCAAGTTCAACCCTAGGATATACTCGCGCAGGTTAAAGAGAAATTCTTCCATGGCATACGCCATGGGATGGGATTCCACTAGCGCCATCGCGCGAATCGATCCCGGCTTCCATCCCTTTGCCGCGATCAACGCTCCAAAGAGATCGCGCCACCAGAACGCTTCGTCGGCCGCTTCCGATTTTGGAATGTAGATGCAGAGTGGATGACGCAGGCGCTCGAAATCGAGATTGTATGCCAGGAGCGCGACGTCGAAGAGTGACGCACTCGTCAGGGCGTCTTCGAATATACCCCCTTGCGAGATGTGCAGCCCGCGGACGCGGTTCCAAACTACCGTCGGGCTCGGCTTGATGCCGACGGTGCCTCCGCGCTTACGATCTTCGTAGGTGAGTTCGCCATAGAGCGCGCGCACGATATTTGCGTGCCCGAGCATGAGGTGATCCCAGGTGTTGGCCATCGAGTCTTCGAGATCGAGCATCACGCCGGGAGCGCCTGAATTGATCATCTTGACGACGAGTTCCGCATCGTCTGCGGGCCCAGTCATCTGGTTACGTTGATCGCGGCACCACTCGGGGAGTTCGATCTGCCATGCCGTGGTTGTGGCCTCGGATGGTGCGGCATACGTCGGCAATTCGCCCGCGTGCGAGCGCGCGAGCCGGGTGGCCCGCGCGCGCGCTAAGCGTTGCTGTTCGGGCGTAAAACGCTCGTGCAGCGGCCGATAGAACTCTGCGAACCCGGCTGGCAGGTCGCGATCGATTGCAAAGCCGGCTGGTGCGAAGTTCATGCGTGAGCGTGCTCGCGATGGCCGTTCTCGTAGAATTGCTCGGTCTCGGTCGAGCCTTTGAGCGCCGTGGTGGACGAGAGCCCTTCGCTCACGACTTGCGCGACCTCGTCGAAATAACCGGTCCCCACTTCGCGCTGATGACGCGTTGCGGTATAACCGAACTCCTCGCTGCGGAATTCCGACTGCTGGAATTCGGCGTACGCCGACATGCCGCGAGCGTTGAAATCGCGTGCTAGTTCGAAGAAGCTGTAATTGAGCGCGTGGAAGCCTGCCAGCGTGATGAATTGGAACTTGTATCCCATGGCATTGAGATCTTCGCGGAAGGTTGCGATCGCGCTCTCGTCCAGTTTTTTCTTCCAGTTGAACGACGGCGAGCAGTTGTATGCCAGCAGTTTCCCCGGGAACTTCGCGTGGATGGCTTGCGCGAACGCGCGTGCTTCCTCGATATTGGGCTCCGACGTTTCCATCCAGAGCAGATCGCAGTAGGGCGCGTAGGCCAAACCACGCGCGATGCACGCATCGATGCCTTGTTTGGTGACGAAGAATCCCTCGGCCGTGCGATCGCCGGTAATGAAGGCGCGATCGACCGGATCGATATCGCTGGTGATCAACGTCGCGGCTCCCGCATCGGTGCGCGCGATGATGATGGTCGGCACGTTCAAGACGTCGGCCGCCAGTCGGGCCGCAACGAGATGGCGAACCGCCTGTTGTGTCGGGATCAGCACCTTGCCTCCCAAGTGTCCACACTTCTTCTCGGAGCTCAACTGGTCTTCGAGGTGGACGCCGGCGGCACCGGCTTCGATGAGGGCCTTAATCAGTTCGAACACGTTGAGCGCGCCGCCGAATCCGGCTTCTGCATCGGCGACGATCGGGAGGTAGTGTTCTTCCCCGCCGTGTCCTTCGACCGTCTCGATTTGGTCGTAGCGCTGGAGAGCGCTGTTGATGCGCTTTACCAGCGTCGGGACGCTGTTGACCGGGTAGAGGCTTTGGTCCGGGTAGACGTTGCCCGAGACGTTGGCGTCGGCGGCGACTTGCCAGCCGCTGCAGTAGATCGCTTTGAGGCCGGCCTTGGCGGCTTGGACCGCCTGGCCGCCGGTCATGGTGCCCAGCGCCGCGGTGGCGGCGGATTCGTGCAGCAGGCTCCAGAGCCGGTCGGCACCCAGCCGCGCCAGGGTCTGTTCGACGACGACGCTCCCCTGAAGGCGAACGACTTCTTCGGCGCTGTAACGGCGCTCGACGCCGCTCCAGCGGGTATCGTTTGCCCAGGCGGCTTTGAGCGATGCGGCGCGGTTCTCTATGGTACTCACGGACGGCTCCTCTCGATCGACAGTTAAAAATGGATGGTGGCGGACTATGTAATGGACCGGCCCATTGGACCGCAACCATCGCATCGTTGGATGGTTCATTCACTTATACGAAAGCGCGCTCATCTTGTCAACATTCCCATTGATAAAAATACAAAACAAAAACGCGCCCGGTGGGAGCGCGTTTTTGTGGATTTCCGAGCGGCTGCGGTTAGCGGTGGAGCAGAACCGCGAGGATCGTCGTCACCCACGACGTGACGATCAAGCCGATGACACACATGAACTGTTGCTCGACATGCCCGAAGCGCGCGTCGACCTGAGCGAATCGCGCATCGATTTTCTGATCGAACGCGTCGAGACGCCGATCGATCCCGTTGAGGCGATAGCGCTTCGAGCGTTACTGCAAGGTGGGCAGCGGGAGCGACGGACGCGTGGTGAGATCCGGACGCACCTCGACCGCGGTTTCGAGCGAACGCTCCATCAAGCGTAGCGCGAAGTCCATCTGCGGGTCTTTGCCGTCGCGATAATCGTGCGGAGCGATATCGACGTCGTAGTCGGGATCCGTGCCGTAGTTTTCGACTTTCCAACCAACGTCGCTAAACCAGAACGAATACTCGGGCTGCGTCGTGAGCGAACCATCGACGAGATGATGGTATGGATTGATGCCGATTACCCCGCCCCAGGTGCGCTTTCCGACCAGCGGACCGAGCTTGTAGAGCTTAAAGCAGTGGCTGAAGATGTCGCCGTCGGATCCCGCAAATTGATTGGTGATCGCAACCATCGGGCCGCTGACCGACTCCGGCGGATACGGCACGGCCGCACCGTAGCGAGGGACGTCGTAGCCGACGCGCTTGCGCGCGAGCTTTTCGAGAAGCAGCGGCGAAACGTGTCCGCCGCGATTGTAGCGCACGTCGACGATCAACCCGTTGCGGTCGAATTCGCTTAAATAACCGCGATGGAATTCGGAGAATCCCCACGGGCCCATGTCCGGAATATGGACGTAGCCGACGCGCCCGCCGGTTCGCTCGTGCACGTACGCGCGGCGCGCCTCCACCCACGCGCGGTAACGCAGGCTCGACTCGCTCTTCAAGGCTTTGACAAGCAGCGTGCGCTCCTCGTCCTTTCGCGTCTTGATCGTGAGCGCGACGTCTTTGCCCGCAGCGTTCACCAGCAGGTGATCGGGCGAGAGCGTCGCGGTGGCGCGTTTGCCGTTGACGCCGACGATGAGATCGCCTTCGTGAATGTCCAAGCCGGGTTCGGCCAGCGGCGAATCGCTCTCACGCGTCCAAGAATCGCCTCGATAGATGCGCTCGATGCGATAGCCGTTGCGCTCGCCGTCCCACACGATATCAGCGCCCAGGAATCCGCGCTGATACTGAGGTGGAATGCGGTGGTCGCCGCCGTATTCGTAGGCGTGCGATGTGCCGAGTTCGCCCTGCATTTCCCAGATTAAATCCGAGAGTTCGGTGCGCGTGCGCACGCGTTTGAGGACGCTGCTATAACGATCGAAGACGCGGTCCCAATCGATGTCGCTCATGTCTTCGACCCAGAACTGCTCGGTCTGCAGGCGCCACGCTTCGCGATACATCTGCGCCCATTCGTCGCGCGGGACGATTTCGACGCTCGCCCGGTCCAGATCGATCCAGCCGCTCTTGCGACCGGCTTCGGGCAATGGCTTATCGGCCTCGTCCTCGGGGAGGTCGCTCGCGGCGTCGATGACGCGCAAGCGATCGTTCGAACGATAGACGAGCGTGTGGCCGTCGGCGCCCATGCGGATCTCGTTCACGTCGTGGGCAACGATGGCGCTGCGTTGTTGCTCGAAATCGTAGGCGATCAATACGCCCAGCGTGTGATCGTCGTCGTCGTCGCGTCCCGCCGGCTTGATGCCGTGCACCGGCATCCGCGTGAAGAGCGCGCGTCCCTTGGCCGCGATGACCTGGTCGTATTCGCCCTCTTCGATCGGGAATGAGAGAATGCGCCCGGTAATACCGTCGAAATCGATGTCGATATCGGGAAGCTTGCCGGCCTTCTTATCGCCTTCATCCTGCGCGTCGTGATCGTGCTCGTGCTCGCGATGGATCGGTTTGGGTTGTGCGACGAACGGCGAGGGCACGTCGTTGCGCAGCGTCACGAGGAACGGGCGCTGGGCTTGGGGGAAGCTCAGATCGAATTGCAGCGCGTCGTAGACCGGATTGAAGTCGCGGGTCGAGATAAAATAGAGATACTTGCCTTCCGGATCCCACGCGGGTGAGTGATCGACGCGCAACGGCGAGGTCACGTCGTGGATTTTTCCGGATTTCACCTTTGCAACGCGCACGATCGACGTGCCTTGCGCGGGCCACCACACGTACGCCAAATAGCGGCCATCGGGAGAAAATGCCACGTCCGTGATGCGATTTGCCGGGCTCGTATCGAGCTTGCGAATGTTTCCGTCACTCAAGTCGAGGACGCACAATTCGTGCCGATGGTTGGCGAACGCGACGGTGTCGTTCTTGGGCGAGCATACCAACTCGGTGATGCGTCCGATATCGCCGTCGGTAACGGTGCGCGCTTCTTCAGCGTCGTCCGCGCGCTGTACGGCGATCTGCTCGTAGCCGTTGCGATCCGTGACGCACGCGAAGCGCTTGCCGTCATGCAACCATTGCGCTAGCCGCGTACGGATGCGGCTGGAATAGCCGTGATGGATCACCGCCCCTTCGAAGAGCGGCATGCTAAACGCTTGGCCGCGCGAGATGAAGCAGAGGCGCGTTCCGTCGGGATGCGGCGAAAAATCTTCGAGCGATTCGGACGCGCCCTCGAAACGGCGCACGGTCTGCGGTGCGGCCGAGGGCGTTTCGATCGAAATCTCCGTCGTCGTATCGCTCGCGATATCGTAGAGCGCGATGGCTCCGCCGGCCGTATAGACGATGCGCGTGCCGTCGGTCGAGGGGAAGCGGGCGTAATACTCCGCTTCGTGCGTATGGCGCGTAACGTCCGATCCGTCGATCGAACACGAGTAGATATTCGCAATGCCGTCGTGATCGGCGAGGAAGAAGACCCGCTCGCCCAGCCACATCGGCCAAGTTGGATTTCCATCGGGCAGCGGCAGGCGCTCGAACTCGCCGGTTGCCGGCGCGTCGATCCAGATCTCGCCCGCGGTCCCGCCGCGATAGCGCTTCCAACGGGCCGGGTCGTTGGCGTTGCGCCCCAAAACCATGCCGCCGTTCTGACCGAACGAGAACGAACGCGCGTGCCCGACGTGCAGTTCGCGTGGCGCTCCACCATCGCGGGCGACGGCGAACGGGCGCGTCTCGCCCTCGTACCAGGCGGTGGGGTTAGCGACGAAATAGATGTCGCTGCCGTCGGCGCTCCAGCCGACGACAGATGCAACGGTCGATCCCAGGAACGTGCGCCGCTCGGGCTGGCCGCCGCCCGCGGGCATCACGTAGACTTCGGGGTTCCCCTCGTCGTTCGAAACGAAGGCAATGCTTTGCCCGTCCGGCGAGAGCCGCGGCATCGAGCAGGCTCCGAAGCTGACCGTCAGGCGGGTCGCGACGCCGCCCCGAAGCGGAACGCTCCAGAGGTCGTCCTCGCAAACAAAAACTAGACGTTCGCCGGCGATCGTCGGATATCGATAGTAACCCTGATTCATAGATAGGATGGAGGTTGGCGACCGGCGCGCGTCCCCCCGCCACCTTGCGGGCGCAAATACTTTGTGCTACAAAGTAAGCAAATGTTGCAGGCGCCGATCCCGCTGGAAATCCCTCGCCATGTCGCCCTGATTATGGACGGCAACCGGCGTTGGGCACGCGCTCACCGGCTACCTGTGGTAGAAGGCTACCGGCGCGGGGTTACGGCGCTGCGGGCGGCCGTTCGCGGAGCGCTTGCTACCGGCGTGGAGCGCATCACCGTCTATGGATTCTCCACCGAAAACTGGGGGCGTTCCCCGCACGAGGTGGAGCTGATCATGTCGCTCTGCGCCGCGTGCGCCCAGAGCGAGAAACCGGGCCTTTCGAAGCAGGGCGTACGCGTCGAAGTGATCGGCGATTTGGACGCCTTCGCGTTTCCGGCACGCGCGGCCGTGCGCGATCTCGTTCGCGCGACGCAGCACAACTCGCGCTTGACGCTCACCCTCGCACTCAATTACAGCGGCCGCGCGGAGATCGTTCGTGCGGTGCAGGCGATCGCGCGCAACGTCGCCGCCGGGACGCTCGCTCCGGACGACATCGACGAGCAGCTCTTGAGCGCGCACATGTACGCACCCCACGCACCCGATCCGGATCTCCTGATTCGCACCGGCGGCGATTTTCGCGTCTCGAATTTTCTGCTCTACCAACTCGCGTACACCGAGCTTCTCACGCTTCCGCTTATGTGGCCGGATTTCACCGAAGAGCATTTCGCCGAAGCGATTGCCGAATTTACGCAGCGCCAGCGGCGTTTCGGCGGGTAGTCACTTCACTTCGCCGGCGCGCATTCTTCCCAAATAGAGCAAGCGTCCTAAGGTGGCCATCAATTCCGCGGTGTTGTCGATCTGGGTAATCTCCGGAACGAGCGTGGGCGTTTCGCTCGGCACCTCGAACGGCACGATCGTACGGTCGCGCACGAACTGATTGGAATGAAAACCGGCAAGCGAGCGAAAGATTAATTCGGCATAGAGGGCGTTGCCCCAACCGAACTCGGCGCGCGTATATCGCCAGTATCCTCCGGGATAGAAGCTCTCGTGAATGAGCCCGTTCTCCGAATCGGTCTCCGCGAGCGTCGTGATGCTTTCGGCGACTTCTTGCGACGACGTCGCGGTGAGGGCGCGCCCGATAATCCCGAGCGGCCAGACGTAACCGTAGGGCGTATGCGGGCTGCCCAGCCCTTCGCCATACTTTCCGGTGAAGAACCACGGATTATCCAGACTCAACGCGAACGCGCGCGTCGCAAGATACGTCGGATCGTAGGCGGAGCACCAGCCGATCGCCGGTAGCGTGGTCAAGTTCGGCATGTTGGCGTCGTCCATCAGATTGAACCGGCCGTCACCGTCGGTCTCGTAGGCGTACATCCAGTCGTTGCGTTGCGGGTCGTAGACCAAACCGTAGCGGAGAATCCCCACCTGCACGCGTGCGGCGACGGCATCGGCTTGCCGCGCGAGCCCGCGATCCGCGTACCCTTCGGTCGCAAGCCGCGCTATCACGCGCAAAACGACGACCGCGAATGCGTTCTGCGGGATGTTGAAACGATACTCGACCGGGTCGTCGGACGGCCGGAACGCGCCCCAAATCAATCCGGTAGCGTCGTCGTAGCGCTCGTGCGTCGGCACGGAATGGGGCCAGCGATAGCGGTTGCAGACGCGATGATGCTCTTCGCAACCGTAGGTAAAGACGATGCGCTCGAGCGCGAGATGCAGGGCCGGTGTGAAGAGCGAACGATCGGCGGTATGCTGCCAGTAAACCAGCGCCAGTAGCATCGGCCAACCCGGGGAGTCGACCTCCCATTTGCGCTCCCAAATCCCGTAGCGCGCGGTGAAGGCATTCGCATACACGTCCTTGTCGATGTTCCGTGCGTCGCGCTCGATCACGCCGGCGATGCGCCTTCGCAGAATCGGATATGCCACCAGAAATCGAACGTACGGCAGCGCTTGTTCGGCCGAATCGCGCAGCCACATCGCGGGAATATCGCCGGTGTGGACGTAGGTCGTCTTGTCGTCTTGGGGATAGAAATCGGCGAACAGCGTGTGAAAGAGCGAATCGGTCGCAATCGCGCGATGGCGTTGCCCGGTTAGCGGCACGACCAGCGTTTGCGCTGCCGCCGGCATCCGCGTACCGAGCGCCAGTCCCAGGACGAGCGCGGCCGGCACGGCGTACGCGACCAGCCGCGCTGCGATTCGATGCATCGAGAGGTTCTCTCGCACATCGGCGGGCGTTCCCTTTTGAAACGAATTTAGTCGGGGAGATTCAAGGCCGCGGCCATGACGCTTTGAGCGAGCGGCCCCAAGTCGATGCGGTCGGCGTTGCAGAGCAGCACGACGCCGGCGTGCCGGCGCGGCAGCAACAACATGTATGCTGAAAAGCCGTTGACGTATCCGCTCTGCGCGGTCACGCGGTCGCCGAAAAGCGTACCGTTCCAAAAACCGATCGCTCCGGTCGAGAAGCGGTGCGTTAAGAGCGCGCCCATCCAGAGATCGAGATCGGGCGCGTTCGACTCGAGATCGGCGGCACCGAACGTGAGGGTCGGCGAACCGGGCGCGACGTTTCCCCACGCGCGACCGGCTTCGAAAACGAACGGCTGCCACGTGCGGGTTGCGTGCATCCCGAGCGGGCCGAAGACCGCCTCGCGCTCGATTGCCGCGAGTGGTAATCCGACGGCTTCCTGGAGCGCCATTCCGGCCAGAAGGTAGTTGGTGTTGCTGTATGCGGTTTGCGTGCCGGGCTGGAAAAGCAGCGGCAGGGCGGAAACGCGCGCGACGAGTTCTCGGGGGCTTTGCGGTTCGCGCGAAAAGCGATCGAACGTGGGCATCTGCGCGTAGTCCGGTATGCCGCTGCGTTGCTCCAGCAGCATCGCTAACGTGACGTCGCTCGCGGCGGAATAGGACGGATCGATCTCGTCCACGCGCATGTCCATGCGGATGCGACCGGCGGCGTTCAGGCTGCGAGCCGCTGCCGCAAGCATGCCTTTCGAGAGGGAACCGATGGCGAAGAGCGTGCGCGGACGGACGCGTGCGGCGTGCGACCGGTCGGTATATCCGTACGCACGAACTGCGCTGCGGTCGCCGAGGACGACGCCGACGGAGAGCCCCTCGATGCCGCGGTCGTGCATGACGCTGCGCACGATGAGATCGACCCGGGCCGCGGCCGGATGGGGGAGCGCGCCGGTCGCCATGGCCAGCGCGAACGCGAAGGCGAGCACGCTGCAACCTTCCGTACTCCCGGCCTAAACCCGTTCGCTCGATGCGGAAGGGGCGCTGCGGTCACGGCCGCAATCCAAGAGCTACTTTGTCGAGCTTGGTTGGGTTGGACGCGCTGTTGCGCGAGTTTGAAGAGCGCAAGATGCGCGCGCTCGCACGAGCGATTTCGTGGGCGGAATCCGGCCGCGGAGCCGAGTTGATTCGCCAGGTGTACGCGCGCGCCGGCCGCGCGATGACGATCGGCCTCACCGGCCCGCCCGGTGTGGGCAAGTCCACGCTTTCGGCGGCGATCGTGCGCAAGGCGCGGTCGGTGGGTAAGACCGTCGGCGTGATCTCCGTCGACCCAAGCTCGCCCTTTTCGCACGGAGCGTTGCTCGGCGACCGGATCCGTCTTACCGAGCACTTCGTCGATCCCGACGTGTTCATTCGCTCGATGGCCAGCCGCGGGCACTTGGGCGGCGTGGCCGGAGCGACGGCCGATGCCGTGTTGCTCATGGATGCTTTCGGCATAGACGTCGTGTTGATCGAGACGGTCGGGGTGGGGCAGAGCGAGATCGAGATCGCGGAGCTGGCGCAAACGACGCTCGTCGCCCTCCAACCGGGCAGCGGCGATTCGGTGCAAGTGCTCAAAGCCGGCATCATGGAGATCGCCGACATCTTCGTCGTCAACAAGGCCGATCACCCGATGGCCAATCAGATGCGACGCGAGATCCGATCGATGATGGAGATGTTGCACTTCACGGGTTGGGTTCCGGAACTGGTAATGACGCAAGCGTTATCGGGAGAGGGGATCGACGAACTGTGGGCGGCGATTGCAGCGCACGTGGCCTACCTAAACGAAACGGGCGAAATAGAAGAAAAACGCCGCGAAGCCTTCATCCATCAAGTTAAACAGCTCGCACTCGGGGAACTGCAGCACAAGCTCGATCGCGAACTCGAGCGGCGCGCCGACATCGGGCTCGATCCCTACGCCGCCGCCGAACGCGTGTTGCTCGAGTTCGGTATGCACGGGCACGAACGCTACGAGCACGCGCGGCCGAACCGCGCCCGCGCCACCGTCAAAGGTCTATAAGCGCTACTTCGGTTTTACGCAGAAGCTTTGGGCGATGCGGAGGAGCTTCGGCAGCGCGCCGGGCCGGTGATAGATCGGGCGGTCGACCATGTTGAGCGTCGACTCCCAGGCTTGCGTATCGAAGATCGCGATCACGCGAACGCTGTAGACCCGTGCCCCGATCTGGCTCGCGTCCGCGCTCACCGTATAGAATGATGCCGGCTTGCCGCAGACGGCGGTCGTGCCGTACTGCAAAATGCGCATCCGCGACGAAACTTGGGCCGCGACTTCCTCGTTGGCCAGCGGGGCGAGAATCGCCCTCGGGGTGGTCTTTCGGCTAACCGTCGTCCGGTAGGCGATCTGCCAAGAATCGGCCGCCGATTGCGAGGGGTTGCCGGGGATCGCGCGGCTCGCCGCGCGCAAGATCACACCCGACGCTTGCACCTGGGGCGCGCTTTGGGCGTATTCGGGAATGCGGGTGACGGTCAGTTCGCCGTACGATGTGGTGAAGTGCCACGTCCCCAGCGCTGCGCCGGCGCCGGCGGTCGCGGCAAGGGCTGCCAGAAGGGCGAGGAGCAGGGGGCGGAATGCTTGCATATGAGAGCCCCCGTTCGGCGCTGCCACCAAATCGCTTGCGGGGCGTGCTGGGCTTTGGGAGAATATCGGTTCGAACAGACATATTCAAAGAGGGTTCACGTGGCGAAGATAATCGACCGCGCCAGCGGCCTTGGCGCACCGACTACACCCGAATTCGAGGCACAGCAGCAGGCTTGGGAGGTTTCCGCTTCCGTTGGAAAGCCGCGCGTTGGCCCCGGATCCGGGGCGACCGACCGCACGATTTCCGACGTGCCGTTGAAGGCGGTGTATGGCCCGCAGGACGTGGCTCACTTGGATTTGGCCCGAGACCTCGCCTATCCGGGGCAGTACCCGTACACGCGGGGCATCCACGCCAACGGCTACCGCGACCGCCTCTGGACCATGCGCCAATTCGCGGGGTTCGGAAACGCTAAACAGACCAACGAGCGATATCATTTCCTACTCTCTCAGGGGCAGATGGGGCTCTCGGTGGCGTTCGATATGCCCACCTTGATGGGCTACGATTCGGACGCGCCGCAATCGCGCGGCGAGGTGGGCCGCTGCGGCGTGGCCATCGATTCGCTCGCCGATATGGAGGTGCTGTTCGACGGCATCGACATGGGCAAGATCACCACCTCGATGACGATCAACGGCCCGGCGGCTATCGCCGTCGCGCAATACATCGCGGCGGCCGAAAAGAAGGGCATCCCGCGGGCGCAACTCGGCGGAACGATTCAGGCCGACATCCTCAAAGAGTATATCGCGCAGAAAGAGTGGATCTTCCCGCCGCGTCCGCACATGCGCGTGATCGTCGATATGATCCAATTCTGCACCGCGCAGATGCCGAAGTGGAATACGATTTCGATCTCGGGCTATCACATTCGCGAGGCGGGCTCGACCGCGGCGCAAGAACTGGCCTTTACGCTCGCCGATGGGTTCGCGTATGTCGAGGCGTGCATGGCGGCGGGCATGGATGTCGATTCGTTTGCTCCGCGGCTGTCGTTTTTCTTCAATTCGCACATTGACTTTTTCGAGGAGATCGCGAAGTTTCGAGCCGCTCGCCGCATCTACGCGCGACGGATGCGCGACCGATACGGCGCCAAGAATCCAAAATCGTGGCAACTGCGCTTTCATACGCAGACGGCGGGTTGTAGCGCGACCGCGCAGCAGCCCGAGAACAACATCGTCCGCGTAGCGTACGAAGCGATGGCGGCGGTTCTGGGTGGGACGCAATCCCTTCACACCAACTCGATGGACGAAGTGCTCGCGCTGCCGACCGAAAAATCGGTCGAGATCGCGCTGCGCACGCAACAGGTGTTGGCCTACGAGACCAACGTCACCAACGTGGCCGACCCGCTCGGCGGATCGTATTTCGTCGAGGCGCTCACCGACGAGATGGAGCGCCAAGCCGAGGCCTACTTCGCACAGATCGAGGAGTACGGCGGCGTCGTCGAAGCGATCGAGGCCGGATTCTTCCAGAAAGAAATCGCCGAGGCGTCGTACCGCTACCAGCGTTCGATCGAGGCGAAGGATCGAGTTATCGTCGGCGTCAACGCCTTCGCACGCGACGAGAAGCCGGGCGACATGGACTTGCTCAAAATTACCGAGGAAGTCGAGCGCGCGCAGGCCCGTTCGGTGCAGGACGTCCGCGCGAAGCGCGATGCGGGCACGGTGCAATCTTCGCTGGAACGCCTGCAACGCGCGTGTCGCGATCCGAAGGACAACCTGATGCCGCACTTGATCGACTGCGTCAACGCGTATTGCACCGAGGGCGAAATTACCGAAGCGATGGTGCAAGTGTACGGGCGCTACACGGAACGGTCGGTGTTTTAATGCCACAGACGCTTAGCGACTTCGAGGCCCACCGGATGCGCCGGACGCTTTCGCAAGTCATGCAAAAGCTCGAGGAAGCGTTGCGCCTGAGCCGCGTGCGCGACCGCAGGCTCGGGCCACAATCGCCGAACGATAGCAAGGGATAGTATGGCCGATCGACCACTGCGTATCATCATCGCCAAGGCTGGCCTCGACGGGCACGACCGCGGCGCCAAAGTCATCGCTCGCGCGTTACGCGACGCCGGGATGGAAGTGATCTACACCGGCCTATTCCAGACGCCCGAGCAAATCGTGCAGACCGCCATTCAAGAAGACGCCGACGGCATCGGGCTCTCGATTCTCTCCGGCGCGCACATGACGCTCTTTCCGTTGGTCATCGACCAGTTGAAAGAACAAGGCGCCGAGGACGTGGTCTTTTTCGGCGGCGGAACCATTCCGCCCGAAGACGCGGCAGAGCTCAAGCAGCGTGGCGTGCAAGCGGTCTTCACCCCGGGCGCTCCACTACAGGAGATCGTCGACTTCGTCGAATCCCAATGCGGAAAACGGCGCGAACTCGTCGGTTAGCTTTCGTTCGATCCATCGTGCCACGCCGCTTGAGGCCCTGCACAATCCGGGGCCCGTTTTTTGTGAGTAAAGGGTAGTTTACGTCTTGAAAGTTCGCACGCGTATCGCGCCATCGCCGACCGGCGACCCGCATGTGGGCACGGCTTACGTCGGCCTGGTCAATTACTGTTTCGCCAAACATCACGGCGGCGAATTTCTGCTGCGAATCGAGGATACCGACCAGGTGCGCAGCACGCCGCAGAGCGAGCGGGCGATTCTCGACGCGCTGCATTGGCTCGGGCTGCAGTGGGACGAGGGCCCCGATGTCGGCGGCCCGCACGGCCCATATCGGCAGAGCGAGCGATCGGCCATCTACCAGAAGCATGTGGACGAACTGCTCGCAGCGGGGCACGCGTTCAAGTGCTTCTGCACCTCCGTTCGTCTGGACGAGATGCGCGTCGCACAACGCGCCGCCGGGAAGCCGCCTCGCTACGACGGCCTCTGCTTGAGCTACGACGCCGCCGAAACGGCGCGCAGGGAGGCGAACGGCGAGCCCTACGTCGTGCGTCTGAAGGTGCCGGAAACCGGCGTCTGCACGTTTGACGATTTGCGCCGCGGCAAGATCGAAATCGAATGGCAGAGCATCGACATGCAAGTGTTGATGAAGTCGGACGGGCTGCCGACGTATCACCTCGCCAACGTGGTCGACGACCATCTCATGGAGATCACGCACGTCATTCGCGGCGAAGAGTGGGTCTCGAGCGCACCCAAACATCTGTTGCTGTACTCGTACTTCGGCTGGCAGCCGCCGTCGATCATGCATCTGCCGCTCTTGCGCAATCCCGATAAGAGCAAGCTCAGCAAACGTAAAAATCCCACCGGCATACTTTTTTACAAGAGCATGGGTTATCTGCCCGAGGCGCTGGCAAACTTTCTCGGATTGCTGGCCAATTCGGCGCACGACGGCCAAGATGAAATCCTGAGCCTCGAGCAGATGGTCGAACGCTTTTCGCTCGATCACGTCCCGCTCGGCGGGCCGGTTTTCGACGTGCAGAAGCTCGATTGGCTCAACGGGCGATACGTTCGCGAGCGGCTCGACCCCGCGGCGTTCGTCGCGCGCGTTCGCGATTGGGCTTTTTCTCCGGAGCGCATCGAACGGATCGCGCAACTCGCGCAACCGCGCATCGAGCGCCTCAGCGATCTGGGCCTTCTGTTGGCGTTTTTATTCGCCGGGCGCCTCCCGCTGGAAGCCGGCGATCTGCGCGGCGGCAAGCTGGACGACGAAGCGGTGCGTCAGGCCTATCAGCTTGCACTATTCGAACTGGATGCCATGCCGGATTGGGGCATCGCCGGCATAGAGCGGGCGCTCAAGCGCGTCGCCGAGGCGTTAGGCCGCAAGTTTCGCGACGTCGCGCGCCCGTTTTACGTGGCGATCACCGGCAGCCCGACGTCGATCCCGCTCTACGACGCGATGGACTTGCTGGGGCGCGATATGGTGCGCGAGCGCTTGCGAAGCGCTCTCGAAGTGCTCGGCGTCCCGAGTGCGAAAGAACAGACGGAGTGGAAGAAACTGCTCGACGCGGTATCGCAAGGGGAGAGCGCATGAAGGTTCGGGCAATCGTCTTGGCCGCGGGCAAAGGCACGCGGATGAAAAGCTCGACGCCGAAAGTGCTCCACGAGCTCTGCGGGCGCCCGATGCTGTGGTATACGCTGGCCGCGTTGCGCGAGGCCGGAATCGGCGACATCGTCGTCGTCGCTAACGAGGAGCTCGAGCCGCACGTCGCCGCGTTCGGGGTACCGACGGTGCTGCAACGCGAGCAATTGGGCACCGGTCACGCCGTGCGCGTGGCGCTGGAAGGCATCGCGCCGCTCGCCGGAGGCCGGATCGTGATTGCGTACGCGGATATGCCGCTCGTACCGCACGACGTCTATCACGCGCTCCTCGCCGCGCTGGACGAAGAACGCGGCACCGCGATGGCGCTGGTCACCGCCTCGATGCCGCTGCCCTCGAATTTTGGGCGCGTCGTGCGTGAAGGCGCGCACGTGCGACGCATCGTCGAAGCACGCGACGCCAATACCGCCGAGCTGGCGATCTCTGAGATGAACGCGGGCATCTACGCTTTCGACGAAGATGCCGTGCGCGATGCCGTTGGGGCGTTGCGAAACGAGAACGCGCAAGGCGAATACTATCTTACCGATGTTGTGGAGCATTTCGTGAAGGGCGGCAGACCCGTTCGCTCGATGCACGCGCCGGATCACGAGCAGGTTCTCGGCGTCAACGATCGCGTCGAACTGGCGCAAGCGCGACGCGCGATGAACGAGCGCCTCTGCGAGCGGCACATGCGCGAAGGCGTCACGATTTTGGACCCGCAGACTACCTACCTCGAGCCGGAACTCGCGATCGGTCGCGATACGGTTGTCTATCCGAACACGTCGATCGGCCGCTTGAGCGAGATCGGCGAAGGCTGCGTCGTGGGCCCGAACGCGCGGCTTTCAAACGTTCGATTGGGCCGCGGAGTAACGGTTCGCGAAAGCGTCGTAGCCGATAGCGGCATCGGTGACGGTTCGACGGTCGGCCCTTTCGCGCACATTCGCGACGGAGCGGAGTTGGGAGCCGGCGTGCGCATCGGCAATTTCGTCGAGGTCAAGAAATCGAGATTGGCCGACGGCGCTAAATCGAGCCACCTCAGTTACCTCGGCGACGCGACCATCGGCGAGGGATCGAATATCGGCGCCGGCACGATCACCTGCAACTACGACGGCAAGAACAAACACGCGACGGTCATCGGCAAACGCGTATCGATCGGCTCCAATACGTCGATCGTGGCGCCGCGCACGATCGGCGACGGAGCCATGACGGGAGCCGGATCGGTCGTCACCAAGGATGTCGCGCCCGGCGAACGCGTCGCCGGAAATCCGGCAAAGCCCCTGCCCAAGCGCTAATTCGCGACGTTCGCGAGCGTTCGCAGTGCGTCCAGAAGGATGGTAAGATCTTCGTCTTGCGTGCGGTGATTGACGATGCAGACGCGGATCGCCCGGCGGTGCCCGATGGTCGTTGACGACGTGACGGCGATGCCGCTTTCTTGCAGCGCGATCACGAGGTCGTCGTTGAGCGCGTCGAGCGCCGCTTCGTCCAGGCCCGGCTTGCGATAGCGAAAGCAGACGATGTTGAGTTGCACGGGTGCGAGCAACTCGAAGCGCTCGTCCGCATCGATCATTCCACCCAAGAGCTTGGCTTGGCGCACGTTCTGTTCGATCGCGGCACCGAGGCCGTTGGCACCGTGCTCTTTGATGGTAAACCAAACCTTGAGCGCGCGAAATCCGCGCGAAAGATCGAGCGTGTAATCGGTAAACCACGGCTGGCCGCTCGCGAGGCCCCGCGGCATGCGCGTGAGGTAGGAAGGCGACGAAGCGAACGTCGCGCGGTGGATCTCGCCATCGCGTACCAACAGGCACCCGGCGTCGTATGGAGCTTGGAGCCACTTGTGAAAATCGAAGGCGATGGAATCGGCGCGTTCGATGCCGGCGAGGCGTGGGGCGATCGTCGGCGCCAAGATTGCGGTCGCGCCGAACGCGCCGTCGACGTGGAACCAGAGCCCTTCGCGTTCGGCAAGATCGGCCAACTCCACGAGCGGATCGATCGCTCCCACGTCCACCGTGCCGGCATTGCCGACGATCATGAACGGTTGCATACCCTCCGCGCGATCTCGAGCGATCGCGCTCGCAACCGCGGAGGGGTCGAGCCGATGCTGCGAATCGGTGGGCAGGACGCGCAGCGCGGCGCTCCCGAGCCCGGCGACTTCAAAGGCGCGCCGAACGCATCCGTGCGTTGCGGAGGATGCGTAGCCGACGAGCCGGGGCTCGTCGGTGAGGCCGCTTTCCCGCACGCCTATACCGAGCGCGCGGGTGCGTGCGACGAGTATGGCGATCACGTTTGAAGCCGACGTGCCCACGGTCATCACGCCGCTCGCTCCCTCGGGGAATCCGAAGAGACGCAAGAACCAAGCGATGACGGCGCGTTCGACGTACACGGCGCCGTGATTGCGTCCGCCGACGTTCGGGTTCATCGTCGCCGCGAGCATTTCGGCGATCACGCCGGTCGGCGTGCCGCTCCCTTGAACCCACCCGAAGAAGCGTGGATGGATATTGCCGCTATGATAGGGCAGAATGTCGCGTACGAATTCGCGGTAGATCGATTCGAGCGGTGCGCCTTCCTGCGGCATGGCGGATGCGAGGCGCGCCCGCACGTCGGCGGGCACCTCTTGCCAGGCGGGGCGCTCGCGAATGCCTTCGAGGTAGTCGAGGGCGTCATCGAGGGCGGCGTGCGAGAGCGCTCTGAACGCCGTCCAGTCCTTCGGGTCGAGCACGAGAGCCTGCTGTGAACTCCATTCTTCGTGTCCGCGCGATTGCGGAGCGTGGTACTACGCTATGCGTCTGGTATGCCGCTACTCGTATTGATCCTCTCGCTTATCGTACCCTTTGCCGCGCTTGCGTGGGTCGCGTGGCGAGCGCACGCGCGTTTGCGGGACAAATCACGCCTTCATCGCGTCGCATGCGACGAAGCATCGGAGGATCTCGCAAGCCTCCACGCGTGCGTCGAATCCTCGCGGGAATCGAGCCACGCGGTACTCCGGCAACTCGAGCGCACCTTGCGCGCGATCGACCCGGCCGTCGATGCCTTGGTGGCCTTCACGCCGGACGGCAACGAATTGCGCTGTTCGTTTGCATCCGGCGTGCGAGCCGAACACTTTGTAACCGCACGCGTCGCGCGCGACGCGCAGCATCACCTCGTCGCCCACGCCGCCGCGCTCCGTCACCACGCGGTCCTCTCCGGTTCGTTACGGCCGTTCATGCCGACCGATCGGCGAGCGCTGGCGATTCCGCTCTGCGACGCAGACGGCTTGCGCGGCCTTCTGTACGCTTCGTCGTCGAGCGATATGGCGCTCGCCCGGAACGAACGCGTCGCGCGAATCATGCTCGATGCGGGTTTGGCATACACGCTGGCATGCGAACGTGAAGCCGACCGTGCGGATGCGACGTACGATGCGCTTACCGGATTGCTGACCCCGCGCGCGTTTCGCGACCGTTTGCATGCCGAGCTCGCGCCCGGCGCGCAAGCAACGCGGATCTCCGCCAGCCTCTGGTTCATCGATACCGACAACTTCAAACGGGTCAACGACGAGTTCGGGCACGCGATGGGTGACGTCGTGTTGCAAGGGATGGCGGACGTGCTCCGCGCCCACACCTTTGTCGACGTGGATATCGCCGGCCGAAACGGCGGGGACGAATTTTGCGCACTGGTGCGAGAATCGCAGAAGACGGTCGCCATCGAGCGCGCCCACGCCCTCTGCGTTGCAATTCGCGAGCGCGATTTCGGCATACCGCTCCGGGTGACGGCGAGCATCGGGGTGGCGACCTTTCCGCACGACGCCCGCTCGTCGAACGCCTTACTCGAGGCGGCGGATGGAGCGATGTACTTCAGCAAACGCCACGGCCGCGACCGGGTCTCCTTCGCGGTCGACGCAGCCACGTACGCCGTCTATCGTTAAAAAAGCAAAGCGCGTCGTTCCCGCGAACCCATGGCTATGCCCCTTTGCCGCGCGCGGTCGCTCCTGGCGATGCTGCTCCTCGCCCTGCTCGCCGGCTTTGTCCCGCATGCGGCGCAGGCCGCCCTCTCGCGCCCGAACGCCATCGATCGGCGCGTCGACGCGCTTACCTCCTCGCAATTGTTGCACGAACCGGCCACGGCGCTGGTCGATCCCGATCGCCAATCGGCGGCGGAGCGGCTTGCTCGCTGGACACTACCCGGATGGTTGCTTTCGGTCGTGGCGCAGATCGCGCTGCTTGCATACTTTTGGCGATCGGGATACGCCGCACGTCTGCGTGACTTTTTGCATCATCGGATGCGATCGATGTGGGCCGTGCGCTTCATTTTCGGCGCGGCACTCGCATTGCTCGCCAAACTCGCATCGGCGATCCCGGAGTTTTATCTCTACCGCATCGACCGGATCATGGGGCTTTCAAGCGAATTGGCTCGCGAGTGGGCGCTCTCTTGGTGCGTGGATACGCTGGTTTCGATGCTCGCGGTCGGGGTCTTGATCGCGGTCGTGCTGTGGCTGGTCGCGCGGACCCACCAGTGGTACATCTATACCGCGCTCGGTATCGTGGTCATCAGCATCGCGGTCGCCTATGCGACGCCGTTCGCTCGCACCCTCGCTCACGATCGGATCGAGCCGTTGCGAGGGCCCTTGTCCGCGCGGCTGAATCGCATCGAAACGCGCGCCGGATCGTCACTCCCGATGTACGTGCAGACGCGTTCCAATCGCTCGCAGATAGAGGCCGCCTTCGTCGAAGGGCTCGGTAATTCGGACTGCCTGGTGCTCTCGGATACGCTGCTGGCGGGTGAGAGCGCGCGAGAAATTGCGTTTGCGGTCGCGTACGAGCTTGGGTACGTGCGCGACCACGATCCCCTCCGGCGAGCGCTGTACGACGCGCTGCTCGTGATCTTCGGCACCGCACTTGCGGTATTCGTCGCGGACCGCGTCGGGTTTCGGCGCGACGACGACGAGCTATCGCGGATGGCCTTGGTCGGCGCGCTCCTCTGCGCCGCCTATCTGGTGGTTTCACCGATCGACAACGCGGTGAGCTCCAGCATGGCGCTGCGCGCCGATCGCTATGCGGTAGCGCTCACCCACGATCCCGCGGCGGGCGTTCGAGCGATCGTGCGTCAAACCGATCAAAGCCTGGGGCAAGTCTGTCCGAACGTGGTCACGCGCATCTTTCTCATGCGCGTACCGTCCGCGGGAGTGCGCGTAGCGGCGATCAACGGCGTCCCTAACGCCTGTCCGTAGGGCTACGCCGCCAGGACGATCCCGCCGGTAACCTGCGTGCCCAAGTGTTGCGCGGTAATCAATTCGAGGATGGCCGCGTGAGCGAGCCGCCCATCGACGATCTGCGCGGCCGGGACGCCGTTTCGCACCCCGAACGCGGCCGCCCGAATCGTCGCCCGCAAGCCTTTCGAGAGCGCGCGATCCTCGGCGAGATCCAGCGCTTCGGCCGGCGTGAGCTCGCAGATCGTCTCGTGCGTTTTTGGGTCGGTCACGCCGCCGGCCGGATGGAAGAAGAGCGCTCGCGTCGCTTTGAGGGCGCTCGCGATCGCGGCGGCGACGTCGTCGGCGATCACGCGGGGATCGTCGTTCGAAAATGCCGCGAATGCCGTCGGCTCGACGACCGGGATAAAGCCTTGATCCAAGAGCGTTCGCAGGATGCGCGTCTGAACGCGGCCGATGCCCGCCGCCGTCTGCGGCAGCATCGCTGCGTCGGCGCCGCATAAGCTCACCGCGATATCCGTGCTGCGATTGATCGTCCGCACGATCGCGTGCGCCGCTCGCGGGCTGGGCGCCACGACGACCGGATGCACTGCGTGTTCGGCTAAGAAATGCAGGTCGTCGATCAGGGTGCTGCCGGTCGCACGCGCCGTCGCGCTATCGACCCGAACGACGAATGTGGCTCCCTTGAATTGTTCCGTGGCGATCACCTCGACATTCCGCAACCCGTCTTTATATAACGAGTGTTCGGCGAAGGAGGTTACAAACTCCAATTGTTGACGAACTGCATCGCGGCTTCGATGCCTTCTTCGAGGTAGCGCAGCGCGCCGTCGGCGGCTGCATCGATTACCCGCGGGAGCTCCTGGCGTTCCTGGGGCGGGAACGGGCTGAGCACGTGATCGATCGTCCCGAAGGCCGGCCTGCCGACGCCTACGCGCAGCCGGGGGAAGCCTTCGCCCAGGGTCGCGATCATCGAGCGCAAGCCGTTGTGTCCGCCGTGCCCGCCGAACGGCCGCATGCGGAGCGTACCGAAGGCCAAATCCATATCGTCGACGATGGCGAGAATATCGCTCGGCGGGGTCCGATACCACGAGGCGATCACGCGCACCGGGGCACCGCTGAGATTCATAAATGACAGCGGCTTGACCAACACGACACCGCGGGCGGAGTCGTAGAACTGCATGGCGTTGTCTTTTTTCTTCCACGACGACGCACCGAAGCGCCGCGCCACTTCGTCGACGACCATAAAGCCGACGTTGTGGCGCGTTGCCTCGTACTCTTTGCCGGGATTGCCCAGCCCCACGACGATGCGTGGGGCGCTTCGTTCGGCCAGGACTATTCGCCCTCGGACTTCTGTCCGATGACTTCAGGCTGCAGCTGTTCGGCCGGCGTTGCCGCTTCTTCGACCTGCGATGCGGTTCTCGACGCTTCGATCACGACCACCGTTGTGTCGGCCGGGGTGAGCATCTTGAAGCCCTTGGGGAGCTTGACGTCGCCGGCAACGACATGTTCGTGGATACCTAACCCGGCGACGTCGATTTCGAGACGCTCCGGCAACTCGTCGGCGGGGCCCTCGATCTCGAGCTCGTGCGCGATGACGTCCATCACGCCGCCGGAATCTTTGACGCCGCGCGCAACGCCGACCATCACGACCGGTAACTTCGCACGGACCGATTCGTGGACGCCGACGCGCTGCAGATCAACGTGGAAGACCTTCTGCGAAACGGGGTTGATCTGGATTTCGCGCACGAGCGCGGTTTCGACATTTTTGCCATTTTCGGAGAGCGTGACGATGCCGGTACGCCCACCACGGTGGAGCGCTTCGTCGAAAGCTTTAGCGTCGAGCGCGACGTGTTGCGGCTGGGCGCCATGCCCGTAAACGACTGCCGGGACTTTTCCGGCGGCGCGCAGTGCGTGGGCACTGCTGGTACCGGTTTTTTCGCGGCGCTCGAAGGGGATGGTGAGTTCTTTGGTTGCCATGGTATCGTACCTTTTCTAAACGGCGGCCGGCTCGGCCGGCGCCTCTGTTGCCGCGGCGGATTCTTCGCTGTTGAACAGCTCGGATACCGAACGGTTGGTGGTGATGCGGCTGATCGCGTCGGCGAATGTCTGCGCGATCGAGAGTTGCACGAATTTGGGGTGCTCGTCGAGATTCGGGAGCGGGATGGTGTTGGTGGTGATGACGCGCTCGATCTGCGAGCGTTCCAGCACGTCGACGGCGTCGCCGGCGAAGATGCCGTGCGTGGCCACCGTATACACTTTGGTTGCTCCGCGCGCCAAGATCGCTTCCGCGGCCTTGGCGAGCGTGCCGCCGGTCGAGATCATGTCGTCGACGACGACCGCAATCTTGCCCTCGACGTGCCCGACGATGTCGGTGACTTCGGAGACGTCGGGCTCGGGCCGGCGCTTGAAGACGATGGCGAGCGAGCTGTTCAAACGCTTGGCGAAGAGTTCGGCCCGGTGGACGCCGCCGGCGTCGGGCGAGACGATGACGATCCGTTCCTCGCAAAGGCCTTCGCGTTTGAGGTAGTTGCAGAGCGTCGGCATGGCCATCAGGTTGTCGACCGGCATATCGAAGAAGCCCTGAATCTGCGCGGCGTGGAGATCCATCGTCACCAGACGCTTGGCGCCGGTCACCTTGAGCAGATTGGCGACGACCTTGGCCGAGATCGGCTCTCGTCCTTTGGTCTTCTTGTCTTGTTTCGCGTACCCGTAATACGGGATGACCGCGGTGATGCGGGCCGCCGACGCGCGCCGGAGGGCGTCGATCATGAGCAGCAACTCCATCAACGAATCGTTGACGCCGTTGCCGTTGGGCGCCTTGCAGATCGACTGCACGACAAAGACTTCGGACCCGCGCACGTTCTCACCGATCTCGATCCGCGTCTCTTCGTTCTTGAACTGCGAGACGAGGGCTTTGCCCACATGGATCTTGAGTTTCTTGGCGATCTCGTCGGCGAGCGCGTAGTTTGAGCTTCCGCTGAATACGAGCGCGTTATTGCTCAACAGTCCGTTCTCCACGAGCAGCTTTAGGGATGGAGTTGCAAGATTCAGAGTGTGACGCTTGCTATCCTCGCCGAGCGGCGCAGAAGGTATAGCCTGCAACCCGGTATCGCCCGCCGGTTGTCGTATAGCGCTCTATGGCCCAACGCTTCGAACTCGTCTCCCCGTATGCTCTGGCGGGCGACCAACCCGTCGCTACCGCGATCCTCGCTGAGGGGATCGCGCGGGGCGATCGCGCCCAAACGCTGCTGGGCGTCACCGGAAGCGGCAAGACGATGGCCATGGCCCGGACTATCGAACTCGTCCAGAAGCCGACGCTGGTCCTGTGCCACAACAAAACCCTGGCGGCGCAGCTCTGCGCCGAATTTCGCGAGTACTTTCCCAACAACGCGGTCGAGTACTTCGTTTCGTATTTCGATTACTATCAGCCCGAAGCGTACGTCGCCTCGACGGATACCTACATCGAGAAGGATAGTTCGGTCAACGACGAGATCGAACGCTTGCGCCACTCGGCAACGCAATCGCTGCTCACCCGCCCCGACACGCTGATCGTCGCGTCGATTTCGTGCATCTACGGTTTGGGCTCGCCTTCGGACTACATGGAGATGTCGGCCCGCATCGCGGTCGGGGACGAACTCGACCGAGACGCCTTTTTACGGCAACTCGTCGACATGCAGTATCGCCGCAACGATCTGAATTTAGTCCGAGGGACGTTTCGAGTGCGCGGCGACGTCCTCGAATTTGTCGCGGTCGACGAGGAGCTGGTCCATCGGATCGAGTTCTTCGGCGACGAAATCGAAGCGATCAACGTCGTCAATTTGATGACCGGAGAATACGTCCAGAGCAAGGACGAGCTCCACATTTTTCCCGCCAAGCATTTCATAACGCCGGATGAAAAACTGCGCCGTGCGGTCATCTCGATCGAGGCCGAACTCGAAGAGCGGCTCAAATACTTCAAAGCGCATGGGAAGCTGCTGGAGGCGCAGCGTTTAGAGCAGCGCGCGCGCTACGATCTGGATATGCTGCGCGAGGTCGGTTACTGTAATGGCGTCGAGAACTATTCGCGGCACCTTACCGGGCGCGAGCCGGGCTCCACGCCGTCGTGTTTGCTGGACTTCTTTCCGAAAGACTGGCTGCTGTTCATCGACGAATCGCACGTCACCCTGCCGCAGGCGCATGCGATGTACGCCGGCGATCGTGCGCGCAAACAGATCTTGGTCGAGCACGGGTTTCGCCTGCCGAGCGCCCTCGATAACCGCCCGCTGACGTACGACGAATTCGACGCGCACATCAATCAGGTCGTCTACGTATCGGCAACGCCCGGCACGTACGAAGTCGGCCGCAGCACGCAGGTGGCCGAGATGATCATTCGCCCGACCGGCCTCGTGGATCCCGAAGTCGACGTTCGGCCGACGCGCAACCAGGTGGACGACTTGATGGAAGAGATTCGGCTGCGCGTGCAACGCAAGGAGCGCGTCCTGGTGACGACCCTCACCAAGAAGATGGCCGAGGATCTCACCGACTTCTTGCTGGAGATGAACTTCAAAGTACGCTACCTGCATAGCGAGGTCGATACGCTCGAACGCATTGCGATTCTGCGCGATCTTCGGCTCGGCGTGTTCGACGTGTTGGTGGGCATCAATCTCTTGCGCGAGGGCTTGGATTTACCGGAAGTTTCGCTCGTGGGCATCTTGGATGCGGATAAAGAAGGGTATCTCCGGAGCACGACCTCGCTGATTCAAACCATCGGGCGCGCCGCGCGCAACGTCGACGGCAAAGTCATCATGTATGCCGATGTGATCACCGAATCGATGGCGCGAGCCTTGGGCGAAACGAAGCGACGCCGCGAGCGGCAAGTCGCGCACAACCTGGCGCACGGTATCGAGCCGACGACGATTCGCAAGGAGATCCACGACATTCTGCGCATGATCGGCGCGACCGAGGAGGCGACCGCCCAGCTCAAGCTGGATAAATTGCCGCGCGACGTGGCGATGAAAATGGCCGCCGAGATCGAGCAGAAGATGCGCGAGTTCGCCGGCAACCTCGAGTTCGAGAAAGCCGCGGCGCTCCGCGACGAATTATTGGAACTGCGCAAACAGATCGGCGGCAACGAGTCCGTCCTGTTCCAAGGGAAAGCCCCGAAGATTTTCAACTCGGCCCTGAAAGACTTGGTGGGATCGTGAGATTGCTCGCGGCGCTCGTGGGAATCGTACCGAGCGCGTGGAACAAGCGAGCAGGCAACCACAGTCGAAAGGACATCATCGCTTGAAGATTCTTGTTGCAGTTCTCGCATGCGTGCTCGCGCTGTGCGGCGGCCAGGCCGTAGCGGCCCCCGCGTCGCCCGGCCCGTCCGCCTCCGCCGCACCGGCGGCGTCGCCCGATGCGGCCGTTCTCGCACGCGCGCAATCGTGGCTCGGAATGATGCAGTCGGGCAAGATCGATCGCACGCAACTCACGCCCGAGATGAACGCAGCGATGACGGACGCCTCCGTTACGAGCCTTGCGGGTGAGATCGCGCCGTTCGGCGCTCCGACGAGTTTCACGCAATCGCGGATCGTGCACGGGCCCACCTACACGGCGTACGTTTACGCGGTCACGTTTAAAAACGGTACGAAGGCGCTGATGATTTTTTCTCTCGACGATGCCACCGGCAAAGTTGGCGGGTTACGGCTCACGCCCTCGGAATGAGCGGCCGACGCGTTTGGCGCGCGCTTCGTGACGTCGCGCGCACCGAAGCGCTCGTGGTCTTCGAGGCCCGGCTTCCGCCCGGCGAGCTGCCGCTGACCGTAACCTATCGCACGCGCACGGGAGCGCTCGCGCGCATCGACGGGCGAGCCGTGGGTTCGTTCGATCGGGAGCACGGCGCGATCGTCATTCCGCCCGATACGCGAGAACGCACCATTCGTATCGAAGTCGAACGCCACGCGTTACCGACCAACGGATTGCCTTCACGCCCGGACCTGCGCTGGTGGTGGCTGCTCGCGCGCTCCCATCCGCAGCCGGATACGTCGATCGGCATCGAAGCTCGGGCGCCCAAAGCCGCGCGAACGGCGCGTGCGTTCGAGCGGCCCGCGCTCGCGCTCTGGGGACACTCGCATCTCGACGTTGCGTGGCTGTGGACTTACGAACAGGCCGCGCGCAAAGCCGCGCGCACCTTCGTCACCGCGCTCGGACTGATCGATGCCGACGCGGACTTCGTCTTTACGCAGAGTCAGCCGCAACTCTATGCGTTCGTGCGCGACGCCGAGCCCCAGGTTTTCGCCGCGGTACGACGCGCGATCGAGCTGCGCCGGTGGGATGCCGACGTTGCCGCGCTATGGGTCGAGCCCGACTGCAACGTTCCGTCCGGAGAATCGCTGATTCG